>CAZNLA010000822.1:0-1504 GCA_964573385.1 uncultured bacterium | reverse complement strand
GCGTCATTCTCGCGGTCAGACGAAGCATGTATTACCGTATCTGTTGTCCGCGATGGCAGGCTAATTGAGCAGCAACATCACTTTATGGATGGTGTTACCGGGGTAAGCAACAATGAACTGGTATCATCATTTATTACGCAACGATACAATGGGGTAGGGTCGCCACCGCGAATGTTGATAATATCGCAGATGATTGACGATAAAGACGCTATGGAATCGTGGTTATCTGCCCGGCGTTGGGCACGGGTACGAATAATTGTGCCGCATCGCGGGCCAAAGTTTGAATTACTGGCGATGACCGCGGATAACGCGCGATTGTATCTGGAACGCGAACAGAACCGCAAAGGTGAAGAAGCACGAAAAGCGATGGAAGCAGTGGTGGAACTTGGTGAAGTGCTGAAATTGCCGGATAGTCCGCGACGTATTGAATGCTACGACATATCTACATTTGGTGGTGACGATTCTGTTGGGTCAATGGTTACTTTTATTAATGGCATAGCAGAAAAAGGACATTACAGAAGATTTAAAATTAATTATCACACCGGTGCCCCGGATGATTACGCCATGATGAAAGAGATGCTGGAACGCAGGTTAGGTGGCGCGGTGATGAAGTCGCCAAAGTTTTCGGAATTGGCAGATTTGATGGTTATTGATGGCGGCAAAGGGCAGTTAGGGATTGCGGTTAAGGCGATGCAGGAGTTGCAGATAGCGGTGCCGGTTATTGGATTAGCAAAGCGATATGAAGAGATATTTTTGCCCGGTCACAGCGAAGGTATGATATTGCCTGCAAACTCGCGGGCTTTGCATTTGCTGCAAAATATCCGTGATGAAGCGCATCGTTTTGGCATTACTTACCACACCACATTGCGAAATCGGCGTATGAAAGAAAGCGCATTGGATGATATACCAGGTATTGGCGCAAAAAGAAAAGCAACATTGCTGAAGAAGTTTGGCAGTGTGGAAAAAATAAAAGCATTATCACCTGATGAACTCGCTACAGTTCCTGGTATAAGCCCGGAAATTGCCCGGGAAATTCTGCGTATGTTGGGGGAGAACAATGCATGAATTGCCTATAACTGAAAACATAATAAAAATGACGATAGAAGCCGCCACCGAGTTTAACGCATCCAGAGTCACACAAATAATCATGGTAATTGGTGAACTTTCGTCTGTTATCGATGATTCTGTCCAGCAATATTTTGATGTGCTTAGTGAAGGCACCATTGCGTCTGGCGCTGAATTAATATTTAAAAGATTGCCGGTTAACCTTACATGTCCTACCTGTAACTGTGATTTTGTGAAAGAAAAAAGCAATTTTAATTGTCCTGAATGTGGTGAAATTGGCAGAATAACTGATGGGGCATGGGAATTTTATGTTGAATCTATTGAGGTAGAATGATTGCGGGTTGATAATGTTATAGGACTTTCGCTTTACAAGGGAAATCTTTCTAAAATGGTCGCTTCGACAGGCTCAGCGACCGGTCACTGAGCCTGTCGAAGTGAC
>CAZNLA010000821.1:0-1505 GCA_964573385.1 uncultured bacterium | reverse complement strand
TGATGGTGCCGTGGCAGATTCAGGCCCAACTATGTTCACCTTGCCAACCGACAGATATGCCGTTAAATTACCATTTGTTCCTCCAACAGGTACAAAAGGTTTCTCTTATCAGGGGTGGTTGTTACCATCTGCGTTTGAATATGATGGTTTTCGCCATGATGCCGGTGTGACACCACAAATAATGTATCGTATGAAATATAAACCGGATTCCGGCATTACAAATTTCTGGACAACTCCGCATCGTCGCGCAAGTCAATTTGAAATTAGCGTAGTGGAATGTGCCAATGCAGAAGACGCGCAGAAAGCAAAATTAAACCTGGAGCAAACACTGGCAAATACTCCGGGTGGGAAAGAAGGAAAGATTACCGGATTTAACATGGTTACAGTAGGAAAAATGCTGCTGTTAGAAAGTTTGCCGGAACCGGGAGGCAAAGAGTTACTTGAACAGTATAAACAACTTTTTCAATAATTAATTATTTGTGAGGAAAATTTTATGCGATTATTTAATATTTTTACAATCCTGATATGCACATTCTGCCAGATAACTGCCGCAGTCAGTCTGGAGTTCTCATATTTTGAACCGGATCGCAGTCGTGCCAGCGAAGCGATGCACAAACGATGGGGTGACAGTTGGACCTGGCCAGTTAAGACCTTCCCGCGGCATCAGAATGGTCCTGACCTTACCACTTCATATGGTTTGGTTTATTGGCCGGAAGAAGTCGTGACAATACACATTACCGGTGAAGGTGATATTGTTGACGCGATTACTTGCCGAAATGAATCGGGTGATGACACATTGCCGGTGGTAAAGGTAAATGATAATACCTGGAATATTTCTATTCCGAAAAATGATGAAAAACAGCAATTGCGCATTTATCGCGTGCGCGCATATCATAAAGATAAAGAAGTTGCCGCGCGTGGTTTGATAGTTACCCGACCATGGAGCAATATACGCGCGGTACAGGGAGACCCGTATTATTTTAAATGTGGTGTTTCATTTGGCGAATGGTGTAATGGCAGTAACCCATGGTGTGTAATGTCTTTTCAGGTAGGATACCACACCTTTTTGGAAGATTATTTTCCCATGCGTAATCGTCCATGGGGTGGCACTGATGTGTTCGGACTTGCCGAGATTCATGATTGGCCGCGTGTCGATGGTAAAACACCTAAAAAACCTGGTTATACCAGTGAAGCATATGCTGACCCAACCCTGGATTGGAATACATGGTGGATATATTATGGACGTGGCGCCAGTAAATGGCGTGGTGAATGGCAGTGGGGACCATTTTCGCAGATGAGTGTAGAACATGTAACTGACAGAAATGGTACATATGATTATGGTGTCTGTTATGGTAACGTGAAACAATACAGTGCGCCATTGCCTAATGGATTGCTTTTTTGGCAATGGGGTTATTATGGTCTGGAACGTACTGCCGCACATATGATGGCGGTGCGGTCGCCACAATTCACATATGACACATACGATGGCTGGGAAGAGGGACTTG
>CAZNLA010000820.1:0-1507 GCA_964573385.1 uncultured bacterium | reverse complement strand
CCGATCTTGGAACGGGACAGAAATCGACAAGTTCTGCGGAACATTTAAACCGCATACATTTGATGTAAAAGAATATATATCCACCAAAAGTAATACCCTTAAATTTGTTTTTGATAACCCGCCACGGTGGTTGGGACAATTCGGCTTCACATCTGAAATGAAAGAATGGAAAACGCGTTTCAACTACCATTGGGACTGGGTTAGCCGTCTATTACAAATAGGTATCTGGGACGATATTGAATTAGTGATAACAGATGGTGAAGAGATAGCGGCACTATTTGTAACCACTGATGCTGATATGCAGACAAATACCGGAATACTTAACATTGCCGGCGAAATATCGGGTGAATCCGGAACTACCGTTAAAGCGACCATAACTGCAGGTGAACAGGTTATCTGGCAGCAACAAATAAGTCGCGAGTCATTCATTGCCGGTATGCAATTCACCAATCTGCCAATTGAATTATGGTGGCCAAATGGTGCCGGCGCGCAACCATTATATAATCTGAACATTGAATTGTTTGATTCCGCAGGAGATATTGTTGACAGTCAGCAAAAACGCGTTGGCTTTAAACATATTGACTGGATTCCATGTACCGACGCCCCAAAACAAGCCGACCCGTGGCAATGCGTAATTAATGGCGTCCCCACATTTTTGCAGGGATTCGACTGGACACCAGTACGCCCAAACTATGCGGATGTTAAAACCGCAGATGTAACAAGCCGATTGGATACCTACCGCGAAATGGGCTGTAATGTAATGCGCGTATGGGGTGGTGCCGTGTTGGAACGCGAGAATTTCTATAATTATTGCGACGAAATTGGCGTTCTGGTCTGGCAGGAATTCCCATTATCATCATCCGGCATGGATAACTGGCCACCGGAAGACGAAAAATCTATCTCGGAAATGGATGAAATAGCGATTACCTACATTCGCCGTCGCCAACATCATGTATCATTATTGATATGGTGCGGTGGCAACGAATTACAAGGCGCATTGGATGGCGGTAAACAAGGAATAGGCAAACCTATCGACATGACACACCCAATGATGAACAGTATTAATAAAATTATCGCGGAAATAGACCCCACCCATCGATTTACCCCAACATCATCCAGTGGACCACGTTTCTTTGCGGTTGAAGAAGATTTCGGTAAAGAATTACATTGGGATGTCCATGGTCCATGGGGAATGGATAAAATGTCATGGGAAGACTGGCAACGTTACTGGGCAAACGACGACGCGCTTTTCCGGTCAGAAGTAGGTTGTGCTGGTTGTAGCCCGGTGGATATTATAGAAGGATACCGCGGCGAATTATCCGCATTACCCGGTTCAATCGACAACCCGTTATGGCGTCGAACCTACTGGTGGATTCAATGGGAAGAATACAAAAAAGAGTTCGGCAAAGAACCTGATACCCTGGCAGAATATGTCAGTTGGAGCCAGGGTCGGCAGGCAAAAGCCCTGGGTATAGCCACCACCGAAGCAAAAAAACGCTTCCCCGGC
>CAZNLA010000819.1:0-1521 GCA_964573385.1 uncultured bacterium | reverse complement strand
ATACTGACTATTACAGAAAGTTGGTCCAAGTGATATAGTATAATTGGGTTGATAATGTCGCTACCAGGTCTTCAAACTGCATTCGATATTCTATTTCATTTTCTGCTTTTTTACGCTCTGTAATATCTTCAAACAGGTAAAATCTGCCAAAATAGTTGTCAAGTTCATCACGTATTTGGGTTGAGAATCTTCTGATAATTCTGCCGTCAACAAATGGTATTTCATCCTCTACCACAATGCGGTTATCTTCAGACTGTAATGGTTTGCATGAAATCGCAAATGCTTCCACATCCGCCAGACGTGGTATGCAATATGGTATCACTTCTCCATTTCTTAATTCACCCCGCATAATTTCTGCTTCAATTTCCTCTAACCCCCATATTTCGGAGAAACGGTGATTAGCATACAGAATTACATCTGTGCGATTATCAACCACAAAGAATGCCAGTGGTGAACAGTTAGCCATTGCCTGCAGAAGTTCCTGATTCCAGTGTAATTTTTCCAGCAATAATTTACGTTCGACAATGTTTCTTGATACACCTAAAATTCCAATAGGTGTACCATGTGCGTCACGCAGGAAGGTCATGGTCATTTCAATCCACATAGGAAATTTATCTTTCCTGTTTACCTGCACTTCTATTATTCTGGTTCGTTTCTGGTCTACGAATTCTTTCTCTTTGGCAAGTTCTTCTATCAACATGGCATCCAGTTCCGCACATGATTCCGGCATTAGCAGGTCATGGAAATGCAATGAAGCCATATCTTCCGGATTTAGACCATATATATTATAACACGCGGCACTTGACGATATAATTCTTCCGGTTAAATCTGATGTCCAGATACTTTCTCCGGCATTATCCGCCAATAATTGGTGTTTAGCCTCACTTTGTCGTAATGCTTCATCAGATCGTAATCTTTCGCTAATATCACGGCTAATTCCCACTAAAATAGTTCTGCCGTTATCAACCCCTGCGGTAACTACTGTTTCAACCGGTATCAGGGTTCCGTCTTTAGCGCATAATGGTATAGGACAAAAAGCGCGTTTACCTGCCAACATATCCATTACTACCTGGAATGCTTCATCACGACGTTCCGGTGGATGCGCCAATAATACGGACTGTCCGATAAGTTCTTCTTTGCTGTATCCCAACCGTTGTATAACTGATGGGTTAACATTAATGATAGTTCCTTTGTCATCCAGAATAAAAAGAAAATCTTTGATAGTGTCAAAGAAGAATTGGAACTCAAACTCACGTTGCCGTAATATTTCTTCTGTTCGTAACCTTGCTACAATGCTGCCAATTTGCGATGCGATTGCCTCAAGGGTTATACGACTTACTTTGCTTACATCTTTAAATAAATGTGAACCGACATTAAGTGAACCAATTAAAATACCATCATGAAAAATGGGGATAATGCCAACAGCCATCAAGCCTTCATTTATATGCGCGGATGCTCCCTGTAATAATAATTCATTGTATTCACGGTAAATGGCCAGCCCCTTGCTGAGAATATTAACCC
>CAZNLA010000818.1:0-1524 GCA_964573385.1 uncultured bacterium | reverse complement strand
GAATGTGACTGGAGTTCAGACGTGTGCTCTTCCGATCTCTGTATCCACAGGAAGTATATTTTGACAGAAAAATCTGGTCTGAAAGAAGTGCAGAACAACAGAACGGTGATTGTTTTTCATGGGTAACTTTACAGGGATTCTTCTGGTGGCCACGGGTATTGTTTGGAATAGAACCACATATGTATGCATTTTTCGACCATCCGGAAGCAATGCATATGATAAATGATGATGTCGCGAATTATAATTTGCATTGCCTTGATGTATTCTGTGAATATAACAAACCTGTTTTTTTAACTTTTGCGGAAGATATGTCCTATAACCATGGCCCAATGTTATCAAAAGAAATGTTTGATGAGTTCATGGCACCATATTATAAGAAAGTTATCCCCCGTATTTTGGAACATGGTATAATACCGATTATCGACAGCGATGGTGATGTTGAACCAATAATAAGTTGGTTTGAAGAGATAGGGTTACAAGGAATATTACCATTAGAAAGAATGGCCGGAGTAGATGTTAACAGAATACGCGAACAGCACCCGGACTGGATAATGATGGGTGGGTATGATAAAACTGTAATGCATTTAGGCGAGGAAGCAATGCGTAATGAGTTTGAGCGAATTATGCCGGCAATGAAAAGTGGTCGTTATATACCATCCTGCGATCATCAAACTCCCCCTGCGGTGTCACTTGATGATTATCGATTATATAGAAAATTGTTAGAAGAATACTGCACGCTTGCAGTGAAATAAGGATTCTTAAATGACAGAAAAAAAATTAGCGATCATAGATTTTTACAGTCTGCTTTACCGGGCATTTTTTGCGTTACCATTATCATTAACCAATAAGCAAGGTAAACCAACAAATGCTGTATATGGTCTGGTTACCATGATATTAAAGTTAATTGATGATATTAAGCCGGATTATTTAGTGGTGGCTACTGATCTACCAGAAGTAACCCATAGAAAAGAAGCATTTGACGCATATAAAGCGCATAGAAAACCTATGCCGGATGAGATGAAACCGCAGATAGCAATGGCGCATGAAATTTTAGATGCCATGCACATAGAAATCTTTTCAGTAGCAAAAGAAGAAGCAGATGATGTAATGGGTGCTTTGGCACAAATTGCAGAGAAATTAGATATTAAATCGCTGATTGTAACCAGTGACCGCGACCTGATGCAATTAGTAAATGATAATATTCATGTGCTTGCCACCAAAAAAGGTATGAGTGAAACGGCAATTTATGACCGCGACGCAGTAATTGAAAAATTTGGTATTCCACCAGAATTAATACCGGATTGGAAAGCTTTAACCGGAGATTCTTCTGATAATATTCCCGGGGTGCCAGGAATTGGAGAAAAAACAGCAACCAAACTGTTGAATGAATATGGCACATTAGAAAATTTATTGGATAATAAAGACAAAGTGCCAGGCAAAAACGGACTGGCACTGACAACATATGAGGACCAGGCCCGTCAATCCAAAGAGTTAGCGACTATAAAAACTGAAATCGGCTTATCA
>CAZNLA010000817.1:0-1528 GCA_964573385.1 uncultured bacterium | reverse complement strand
GTCATACGGGTCAATAAAGATAATATATGTTTGCTGATGGTATATGAAGAATGTTGCCAGTCATATCCGGGTATTCGCGCGTCAAGAAAATTAATAATGTTGCCAGTTTTACAAAATGTAACAAAATCACGTCCCAGGGTAAACGGTGCCCATGCGTTTATTAACATATTCTGCATCACGGAATCAAATGTCATGGTTGATAATGTGTCCGAAGGGAATATTGAAGCGTTATTTATAAGAATATCAAAGCCACCGGTTATTTCATACACATTTGGAATTAACTGTTTCAGGTCAGATTCTATTGATAAATCTGCCCGGAATGTCCAGCATTTAACTCCGTATGAAATAAGTTCATCACGTAATGATTCAGCATCAGTGACAGAATTATTGTAATGAATCGCTATATTAACACCTTGTTTTGCCAATGCCAACGCGGTCGCGCGGCCCAAACGCACCGCGGCGCCGGTTATTAATGCTGTCTTTCCTTTTAAATTATTAATCATGCAATATTATACCAAAAGTGATAAAAGTATGGATTATATGTTGGTAGCAGATACTTCAGAACTTTGTTACATCCAATAACGATGTAATCATTCTGCTGACGGTTCTGGCGTCTACTCTTTCAATACCCGGGTGGGTAGCAAAATCATCCGCCATATCAGACCGATACAGAGTAATTTGTATTTTCGCTGGCAGTGTTGGTTTAAATGGTTTACATTCTCCGGCATTTTTAACCGCCACATATATTGCATCATGGATAAGTTGATGGGCATTTTTAAGTGACAGGCATTTTGCGCGGTTGCGACCGATTGCCCATTTAACTATGGCGCATTCCACCTTCCCAAATAATTCCCGCGCTTCTGTCGCGGTGGCAGCATCACCGGAAACCGCAATTACCGGTACGTTAAAATGTCCGGCATAGGCGGCTTCCAACCCCATCTCACCCAATGATTGGCCATTAATGCTATAGTCAAACCATGACGCGGAAGATACTGTATGGTCAAGAAATGCGTTGATAGTGCCGGCACGGGCATGGTGCCCAAGCAACACTACCCCGGCAAATGATTCGTCAAGGGATGGCATTATTAACCCGGCATTCGGTGTCTCATAAATTGCCCGTGGGTCCATTTTGTCTAATAGCAGTTGACCACCGGCATAATGGGTGTCACAAACAACAACTTCGTCAGCACCGGCCTCAAACGCGGCATTAACAGCGACGTTAATGTCAATCATTAAAAAATTGCACGCGTGAGAAAATAAATGTGAATCACGTACGCACTGTTCCTGCATCCAAATACCGGATATACCTTCCATATCAGCCAAAATATAAATCTTCATTATCAGGCTCCTTTATTTTGCTTAATCGTGTAAAACACGAAATTTAATATAGGCATTGAATAATATATAGACTTTAAGCGAAAGTCATGTAATCATAAACATTAATTTAAACAGGTTTTTAATGTTTAGGTTACATGTTTGTGGTAGGCGAAAACCACCCCGACCTTCGGCCACCCCTCCTTGGCAAGGA
>CAZNLA010000816.1:0-1534 GCA_964573385.1 uncultured bacterium | reverse complement strand
ATTTATATCTCGCGCCATAATCGTATACCTCCACAAGTTAAAAAGGCGGACACAAAAGGCCCGCCTGAGAATAATACTGTAATTACCGGATTATTCTAAAATATCAAGTATCACTAACGGTTGGTCGGCCTGTACCAGTTTTCCGTTTTCAGCGGGGATTGCTATCACCGTTCCGGCTTTTTCGGTGGTTATTTCATTAAATACCTTCATCGCTTCAACAATACCAATTGTCTGTCCGGCGGTAACTGTATCACCAACTTCCACAAAAACCGGGGTATCCGGCGATGACTGGCGATAGAAAATACCCACCAGTGGCGAAGGAACAACATACCCTTTAGGCGCTTCCGCAACTTTTTTAGCTGGTGCCGGTGCCTTGCCCGGCATTGCCACCACCGGTGCGGAAACAACCGGTGCCGCCGTTGTCACAACCTGGGTGACAGCAGACATCGCGGACAATGATATAGACATATCCGGACCGGTTATGGTCAATTCATCCAAACCGTGTTCATTAACCATGCGGCAATATCGCTGTACGTCAATTAATAATGTATCTTCCATCGTTTTTACCCCTTATCTCGTCCACTAAATTATACTTGCCATATTACCGCAATGTCAAACCTGAAAACAGTAACTAAAAGTGTTTTGTAATTTATTCATCGCAAATGAACACAAAATATTATAAAACGATATATTAAACTCTTTTATCGTAATCTTTTTGCAATCTTTAGTGGTGAATAATAACGGGTTGTTGGAAAAGTCCATATTTAGATGAGGAAAGTAATTGTCCTGTTATTTAATACTATGTGTAGAACTTGCCTGAGGATTTTCGCTTAAGGTTACTTCGACAGAAACAGTGACCATTTTAAGCTTATTTCTGTGTCAAAGCGAAAGTCCCGTGTAATTTAACTGTTCCAGATAGTCGCCATACGCAACACCATCATTGCGCAGGATATTGCAGAAAGACAACACCTTACTGATGATGCATGAAGTAGTATTAATTTCGTTTGTCGTATTTAATTCTTTCGATTTAAAATGCTGATGATTACCTGTTTTACAGTCTGCATTTCTTCTGGTTTGCTTACTGCAATAAACAACGTGATGGACGCAAGGGTATCGTTTCTGATGATAGTATCTCCTGAATCTGTATATAGCATGTTATTTTTATTCAGAAAATAAAGAAAACAAGCCGCACCTATCCGCTTATTGCCATCTGTAAATGAATGATTTTTAACGATAAGGTATAATAATATGGCAGCTTTTTCTTCTAATGTTGAGTAGACTTCTTCTCCACCAAAACTTTGATATATTTGACGAACAGAACTTTCAAAACCAGAATCTTTTTCATTTCCGAAAATTTGCGATGTATACTCACTATTCATGATATTAATTAGATTACGATACTCATCAACATCAATAACAACAGCGGTTCGTTGTGTTTTACCTATTTGGTCAAGGGTTTTATGGTCGTAATCATCTAGTAACCTAAACTCCCTGAAATTTTAGCGTATACAGTAACAAAATGTCAAAAACGGCT
>CAZNLA010000815.1:0-1538 GCA_964573385.1 uncultured bacterium | reverse complement strand
TCGTCACGCCATCCGGCACATAAAACCACCATGTGCGGGGAACAGTACATTGAAATACCGGTGCGAAACGGTCGCGAAATACATGTTCTTTCCGTGGGTCACCGGTCCACAATACCGATTCATTAAGGGTAGATGATATCCAATGCGGTTGACCCTCGGTATCAAGTCGATATACGCCTTTGTCGCCGGCAGGTACATTTATCGTTGTTTCTGACTTATCCAGTTTCTGGTCACCCTCAGTAATCACTTTTCCTTCCGGACCGGTTAGTTTCGCTTTAAATACCGGTTTATTCCACGAAGTAACCGGCCATTTCATCACATAAATTGTAACGGAAAACGCCTTTCCATCCGGATTATTCAACAATACTCTCGGTTGATTTAAGACAAAATGTCCCCAATCACCTATGACAGTATCTGAAAAAACAGTGACACAAAACAGTATTAAAATTTCAAATATTATAAAGTTACGTTTCATCACAAACTTCCTTTTTATAATAACAGGACTTTCGCTCATACTGGTAACCTGTTTAACAATGGTCGCTTCGACAAGTTTAATAACCATCAACGAGATTTCTGTAATTTAAATCTTTTATTAAACGGCATTTTTTGCGTTTATCTTTCTGTATCCTGATTATTTTATTATCGGATAGATATTAATGTTAATAACGGTATCACCCTTTATTTTATCTTTCAAATCAATAATCGTCATGCTATTAGCATATTGGTCACGCGGACGTTGCGTATTCAACATTTCATATGTATTGCTTTTTCCACCACCGACATCATTTACCGCAATAGATATTCCAATTGCGTCACGTTTATCTAAAGCAAATGGTTCATGCAGATTAATTCGTCCATTTATGCTCATATGAACATTGTAACCAGTAGCGTTTTTTTCACCGGCACATGTTGCGGCACGTTCCATGCCATCACCCATCCATGGTCGCAAACAAGCAGCAAAAAATGGTTTTTCATATATATTCACCATAGCCTGATGAACATCTGCATCAAAATTTATATTGGCAAACCTGTTTGCTGGCCGTAAATCAAAAAACAGATTTAATCCATCCCGGCCAAATGCCCATTCAGAGGATGAATCAATCAGCGAATCCGGTACTTCCGCGTCTAACAACAATTCACTGCCATTTCGACGAAGTTTCCATTTCGCCGCATTTGGCAACGTACCACTTATAACATTATCCGTAAAACGCAGTACCGAAACAGCACAGAAATCAACAATAAAGATTGCCGATTTTCCCGGCGCACGCACATCAATTACCGCGTCAGTTGCGTCACCTGCTTTAAAATCAACCGGGAAATCAATTTTAGGAGTTGTACCATGTTTATCCCCAATAGACCAATTTATCTGTGCCTCCGGCATGACAGGTTCGGTGGATATAGTCATATCATTTATGCGCAGGTTTACCGGCAAACCGGGTGTTGGTTCTGATAGTTTTCGTTCTTTACCATCCAACCGACCGGGGAAGTTCATTCTTTCCCAAAGCGAACGGGCTATTCGGTATTCACCTAAACTGGAT
>CAZNLA010000814.1:0-1544 GCA_964573385.1 uncultured bacterium | reverse complement strand
TGCATACGCCGAACGACCCGCAGGACTGGCTGCTAAACCAGGTAGATTTATATGCCGAGTCGTATAATTACGGTGGCAAGTTTGAATGTAACAGTTCGGCATATTTTGATTATCTTCGGGAATTGGGTATTCGCGATAAAGAAGACAGTATAAAATTGCCGGAGTTCAGTGGTGCGCAACAGGATGAAGCCAGACCTTCACAATTGAAATATGAAGACAGTGTGGAAGGATGGTGTGTTAAACAAGCGATAGAGTTTATGGGAGAATCACGAAAATCCGGAAAACCTTTCTGTATGCAAGTTTCGTTGCCACGGCCACATCAGTGTTATACCCCCGACCAGATTTTCTGGGATATGTATCCGGATGATTTGGAATTACCGGATACGATAAATCAGGATGCGTCAAAACGTCCACCGCATTTTCAGCAAATGGTACAACGTGGTAAAACATGGGAAGGGTTGATTGAACCAAAAGGTGTTGAAAATCTTCGCAGACGGGTTTGGCATGGCTATCTGGCTTGTATAACTCAGGTTGATTTTGCGTTAGGTCAACTTCTTGACTATCTTGACCAGAATGGGCTGACAGATAACACCATTGTAATTTATGGGAGTGACCATGGTGCTTATTCCGGCACTTTTGGTATACCGGAAAAAGCACCCGGAATATCTTCGCAGGCTGTTTGCCGGGTACCGTATATCTGGCGCGTTCCCGGCGTTACAAAGGGTGGGCATGTAAGTCATCAGTTGGTAGAAAATGTCGACCTTACCCCGACCATAACCGCGTTGTGTGGATTACCGGCAATGGAGACTGTGGATGGCAAAGATATTTCCGCTTTATTAAGTGGTGATGAAACTCCGGTAAGGTCAGTCGCGGTTACAGAAAATCCCTGGAGCAAGGCTATTCGTTGGGATGAATGGCGGATGGTGCATTATCAACCACAAATGTTTGGTGGAGAAGAGTTTGGCGAATTATATAATATAAAAACTGATCCGAATGAAACAACCAATTTGTTTGATGACCCGTCTTATCGCGATGTAGTAGCAGAAGGCAGAAAACGTTTATTGGAATGGCTGATTGCTACCACCCGTGTTGTCAGCGTATGGCCTGCTGTAGACTGGAGTAATATACCTTATGACTACAAGACCGTTGAAGATGGTAAAGAATCAAACACCGCCGGACCGGGGTATCGGGCAGGAATTAACCAACTTAATTATTTATAAAATGGGGTTAAATTAATGATGACTGAGCAAATTGAAAAAAATAACAAAACGTTGGAATATTATAGGTCATATTGGCTGGGAGAAATTACTGGACCGATAGTTAGCATGGTTGTTCCACCGACTTACCGGCAAATGTTGGACCGTCAAAATTTTAATCTGGATGAAGTGGCGACTGCCGCCGCGGAATGCATTCGTGCTGAAATCGCGTCTGAAGAGCAGTTTATATTACCGGCTATATATCCGGATTTTGGTACCATCAGCACCGCGAAAATGTATGGTGGCAAGGTGATTCCCCCTGCGGAAGGCGGTGGGGTTCATATAGAA
>CAZNLA010000813.1:0-1553 GCA_964573385.1 uncultured bacterium | reverse complement strand
GAGGGTGCCGCTTGGGGTTGTCGAACCGGCCACATATTTGAATTGAATGTGCGGGTTCACTGGCAGCATGCCGTCTTTAAAGGGCTCACCACCATATATCCCGATGTCGGTTCCGTCGCTGCCGCCATGGATGCCCGGGCTGCCAGCAATAAGATGGTAATCCTGATGAATATCATATGTGACGCCAGCCTGGTTTGCATAAATCTGGTAATTAGGCAGGCTTTCAAGATTTCCGGAAATATTGCCAAAACCGTTTTGATTGGGAACGCAGCCAAAATAGTCGTTGTGAAATGCCAATGGTCCGTTGGGGATGATGTTGAAATAAAAGTTGTTAGTTGTACAATAAATTAGGGTATAACCATAATAGGCAATGCAGTTATTCTTGAAAATATTGTTGGAAAAAGTTGAATTTTTGATGTCCAGGTTGAGGGTCTTGCTTGTTCCCCACAAGAAGTCGTTGTGTAAGAAGGTGGCGCCGTAAAAGTAGTTCAACTGACCTTCCATAATGTTGTTCCTGAAACTGGCGTTGGAATTGCCACCGTAAACAGGACCGCGAATGATGTTTTCACGAAACAGGAATGATGATGTGGTGGTGTCACTTCCATTGTAGGAAAGACTTATGGTATTCAGGTTGCATCGCGAAACAAAATAGGATGAAACATGCTGATCGGCATGGCTGGTGCCAAACGTGAGCGCTCCGGTGAGCATGAACCCCTGGAGACTTCCGTTATCGGCGCCCGATACGATGGTCATGCTCCCTGTAAGGAAGGTTGTTCCGGTGGCATAACAGGAGTCGGGATAGATTCCGGCGCCGATGATGTGTACTCCTTTGTTGATGACGAGGTTGCCGATGTTCATCAGCGCAGTTCCCGGCAGGTAAATATAATCGCCGTCTGCCGAATGAGCAACTGCTGAGTCCAGCCGCGTAAAAAATTCACTTCCGCCTGACAAATGGTTAACCGCGATCAATTCCTGGGCGGTAAGGGAATTTATTCCCCAAAATAAAATCGTTATAAATGTGAATAATTTTTTCATAAGAGGTTTAATTTAAAATTTAGTTATTCAGTAATGTTATACTTTAATATCAAATAATTTTGGCAAAGATATTACAGAAAATGAAAAAACAGATATTCTGGTATAAAAATTCTTAAATAAAATCACAAACCGAGTAAAGCTGATCACCGGGTTTTTGTATTACGGTGTTTTTTTTACCTTTGCAGTCTTTCCGGTAAGACCGGTTTATTTTCAATTAGCTGGAGCGCGCATGTATGAGTATATTCAAGGTAAGCTGGTAGAGAAAAACCCTGCTTATGCGGTTGTTGACGTTAATGGCATCGGCTACTTGCTGAACATATCCATACACACCGCCGCGCAACTGCGGGAAGACGAAAAGTGCCTTCTATACACCCACCTTGTGGTTCGGGAGGATGACATGTTGCTTTACGGGTTTGCCGATGTTGGCGAGCGGGAGTTGTTCCGGCAACTTATCAGTGTTTCCGGGGTAGGCGTGAACACGGCACGCATCATATTATCGTCGATGACACCCGTGGAGG
>CAZNLA010000812.1:0-1566 GCA_964573385.1 uncultured bacterium | reverse complement strand
CCATAACGGTAGCAGTATGGTGCGATGGTCATTTTGAAGATAATGTGACATATGCATTGAAAGATACTCCCTGTGGCGATGTGGTGGGAAAGGCGGTTTGCTGTTTCCCCGCCAGTGTGTGTCAATATTTCCCGCATGATCAGGTACTGCAGGATTTAAGGGCGGAAAGTTATGCCGGTGTTACATTGTGGGGACATGCCGGCCAGCCAATAGGATTAATTGCGGTTATAAAACGCAGTCAATTCGATAACCATACCATAGTAGAAAATATTCTTAAATTAGTAACCAGCAGGGCCGCCAGTGAAATGGAACGACTTGATGCTGAAAACGAAAAAAACAAGCTGGAAGCCCAATTGCATCAGGCATTAAAAATGGAGTCAATCGGCCGGTTAGCCGGTGGAGTAGCGCATGATTTTAATAATATGCTCCAGGCGATACTTGGTAATGCTGAATTGGCGTTGAATGACATATCCGCGGATAATCCATTGAAAGAAAATTTGGAAGAAATTCAGAAATGCGCAAACCGTTCTGCTGATTTGACCAGGCAATTGCTGGCATTTGCCCGCAAACAAACAATTATGCCCAGAGTTTTAGACCTTAATGAAACATTAACAGGTATGCTGAAGATGTTATACAGGCTTATTGGTGAGGATGTTGAACTTAATTGGGTTTTAAGTGTGCACTTGTGGCAAGTAAATATGGATCCATCGCAGATAGACCAGATTATGGCAAATTTATGTATTAATGCCCGTGATTCAATCGCAGGTGTCGGTAAACTAACTATAGAAACGAAAAATTGCATAATTGATGAAAAATTTTGCGAATATAATGCAAGTGGAATACCGGGCGAATATGTTTCAATATCTATCAGTGATAATGGGTGTGGAATAAAGAAAGAATTACTTAATGATATATTTGAACCATTTTTTACCACTAAAGGTGTTGGCAAGGGTACAGGGCTAGGGTTATCTACGGTTTTTGGTATTATTCAGCAAAATCACGGTTTTATAACTATTGATAGCGAAGTTGGCGAAGGGTCGACATTCACTGTGTATTTCCCACGATATATTAGTATAGATAAATTGGAAAATAAACAAAATGACGATTTATTTATTGCACCCGGAAACGAAACTGTTTTATTGGTTGAAGATGAATTAACAATTTTAAAATTAACATTTTCAATGTTACAAAAATTAGGTTATTCAGTGTTGACAGCAAATTCACCGGGTAAAGCCATTCAGATAGCAAAAGAACATTCAATTGGAATAGATTTAATAATTACCGATGTTATAATGCCGGATATGAATGGCCAGGATTTGGTGAAAGTAATAAAACAAACATATCCAAATATAAAGTCATTATTTATGTCAGGCTACACCGCGGATATAATTACTAATAAAGGTGTGATTTCTGATGGTGTAAACTTTCTACAAAAACCATTTACACTTTATGATTTGGCAAATAAAATAAGGATAGCACTGGAAAGTTAGGGGCGATAGGGCGTTAGGGCGTTAGGTTCTTAGGCCGTTAGCAACCAAATCCGCACAAAAAAAGTCAGGATTTTAG
>CAZNLA010000811.1:0-1567 GCA_964573385.1 uncultured bacterium | reverse complement strand
CTGGTGGTACAAGAAATAATTGATAACAAAGGCGCAATAAAACCAAAGTTCCAACCAGAAAAGCCGGGATTTTCATTAGCACTACCGACTAAGTTTAACGGATTGGATCAACCTGTTATTGACCGTATCAAGAAATTTATCCCGCGGGAAATTGTTGAAGATGGCAGCAAAAGAGAACCTGTAAAATATAATAAACGAATAGAACTGAATGACGATTTTAAAACATTATGGGATAAAATTAGCCAGAAGACAAAATACTCGGTAGAGTTTAAAACAGAAAAGTTGATAGAAATTGCAGTTGATAAAATACAAAAAATGGCTGCTGTAACCCCGATACAAATAGAGATAACTAAACGCGATTTGGGGATGAAAGAATCCGGCATAGAAGCAACCGGCAGGATTACCGGTACAAGTGTGCATATAGTTAAAAATCAGCAACCGCTACCGGATATTTTATCATTCCTGCAACGGGAAACAGAACTTACCCGCGGTACATTGGTAGAAATATTAAAACAATCCGGCAGACTGAAAGATTTCACCATAAATCCTCAGCATTTCATGACAGAAACTGCAAAACTTATAAATCGGGCTTTGCACGAATTAATAATAGATGGCATCAAATACGAACCGCTTAAAGACCAGTATTATGAGATGCGTTTATTTGAAGAAGCAGAGATTCAAGAATATATCCACCGTCTGTATAAAGTGCAAAATTGTGGTGAAAACCCAAAAACACCATACGACTATATCGCTTATGATTCCAATAATGAAAAAGATATTGCAGAATTACTTGATAATGATGATAAAGTAAAGTTTTTCTGCAAACTGCCGCGTTGGTTTAAAGTAGCAACTCCTATTGGCGACTACAACCCGGACTGGGCAGTTGTGGTGGAAGATGAACAAAAGCTTTATTTAGAGCGTGAAACTAAAAGCACACTTGACCGTGACAAACGCAGAGAAAGCGAAAATAAGAAACTCGATTGTGGTAAAGCACATTTTAAAGCATTAAATGTTGACTTCAAAGATGCAACAACAATTTCCGAGGTTTTGCAACCGAGTTAATCACATCCTACCGCATCACAACATCTATCAAAAGAATTTAATTCCTGTGAGAAATAAACATAGAAATTAGCTCAACCTTATAAAAAGGTTGAGATTTTTCATTACAGGGAGAAATAAATGGTGATTTTTGCATCATGAAAATTTAACCTTAATCACAATATTCAAGTTCAGTACTGAGTTTATCTAAGTGCAGTCCACTTTGCTGATGATTATATCGTAATCATTTCAGGCAATTGCAAAACCTGTCTGTATTTTCGGAATGCCGGGGACGGCATTCCGTACAATTCAGAGTTTCAATCTCAAAGAGGAATGCCGAGGACGGCATTCCGTACAGAAAAAATAGAAATAATTGGGTTCTGCAAAAGCCTGATTTTATTAAAGAATAAATTAAGTCTGATGAAACTGAATACTTTCAAATCTTCATCCCCTCTTTCACTTCCATCCAATTAACGGTAAAATACCACCATGAATGATGCCTTGTCGCGGTTTCACCCGTTAATAGCAA
>CAZNLA010000810.1:0-1615 GCA_964573385.1 uncultured bacterium | reverse complement strand
CTTTGTAATCTCTGCTGACCATCCCACACTACACCGGATTGATATACATGAGTATCAAAGAAATCTGACACTTCATATAGTTTTTCTTTTAATATCAGATTAACGCCTTCATCGCCGGCATTAACACCCCAAACCATCATCCCCACCGGCAAATCCGGGAACTCTTTCTTAATTGCCGTGTATGCTTTTCTTTGCAACTCAAGGGTGCGGGCATCAATGAACCGTTCAAGTCCTGAAGGAACTACCTGGACTATACGATTTTTATTAGCGCGTATGTAGGCAACAATATATTCCACATAGCCATCTATCTCAAAACCTTTACAACCGGGGCGAAAAGGGTCATCTATAATTGCCCAATCCGGCGCGTTTCTTGTCATATCTCCCCAAGGATGATTAGGAGTTCTGCCACGAATCTGTTCCAGATTAGGACAATAGACCATCTTAGGGAATTCTGGACCAGGCTTAATGGTTATCGGACCACCTTTTACTGGTTGCGCCAATCTCCAGCCATTATAATCCCAGTTATGCACCATAGATGTGCCCATCTTATCTAACAGTGCCTGTCCTTCATGTTTTGATTCGGTGTTCTTAAATCCACCACCCTCAGCAAAAGATATAAAACGACATTTATCGTATTCAGTTGCACCGGTTTTACGCGGATTCACCACGCCATAAGTTATCGTGTCTTCGGCAATCACTTTGTCACCATCAATTAACTTTGCGTTCAGGAAAAACTCACGTCCCACTTCCTTCGCTGCTTCATCATTAATTAAAGCTGACAGACGCAAATTTTGTGTGCGTTTCGGGTCAAGATGTCGGTCAGCCACCGGAGTCGCGCCATCAAAAGCAATCTCACCACTGGCAATTTTAAATTTCTCATAATCGGTAATTTCATAACGTATTACCGGTTTCTGAAATGTTCCAATCGGCTTTTTATCATTGGCATACAACAAAAATTCAAATTTGAAAGGATCATCAGAAAAGAAAAGATTAGCGTTCGCCGCTGTGCTTACTTCTAAAGAATATCGGTTTGCGGCAGATGCAGTTTTTGTCTGCGTAGTATTTGCCGCGACATCTGATACTGCTATGCGGACATCGGTAAAATAACATTCACCACGACTCATAGCCTTTGGCCAGCACAATCGCAAGCGAAAAAAATCACCGTTTACATTTTTAACAGCATTGTAATTTTTCCATAATAGACCTTCCTTTGTCATAGTATGGCGAAATTGCGGTATTTGCCGTTTATCATCCCACGGCAGCCAGGTCCAATCGCCGCCATTATTTGTCAGTTTGCCATCTTTATCACAGGGTATTATTTCAAATGCGGCAGAATATGAAAAATCTTTCTGCGCGTCATAATTATCCGCACCCCACAGGCTGATTTTAACCGGCTTACCGGGATTTTTCATTACCGGACTAAGCCAGGCGCTATCCGCTTCTTCATCCTTTAATTGTTTGATAAGCAGACTTTTCCCGCCGGTGCGCCGGGTAATATCAGATACGGTGGCGTTGTTAATTGCCGTCCAATCTTTACCACCGTCAGCAAATGTGGTTTCATATAGAACTTCTGCCGCATTGCTTCCAACACCAGCTATTAACGTTACCATACATA
>CAZNLA010000809.1:0-1616 GCA_964573385.1 uncultured bacterium | reverse complement strand
TCTGAATATTTTCATCATCACCCTTGATACAATATGAAACTGATTTCATCCCGTCAGTATCTGATATCCCTTTAACCATGGCGTTTGCAATGACGTTAATTCCTTTCTTCTTCAGTGATGCGGTCAATTCGTTAGTAATTTGTTCATCTTCCTGTGGTAAAATATGGCTTAATCCTTCCAACAGGGTAACATTGGTGCCCAATGTATTGCATAAATAGGCGAACTCAATACCAATCGCGCCTCCGCCAATAACCACCAGTGATTCAGGTAATTTATCAAGATTTAACATTTCGTTACTGGTTATAACGTTTACACCATCCAAACCCGGTATCGGTGGGCGGGAAGGGGCAGAACCAGTTGCGATGATAATAAATTTTGATGTTAAGGTTTCGTCATTGACTGTAATACTGTTTGTTCCTGATAATTTGCCCATACCGGAATATACATCAATGCCATTTTTCTTCATTAAAAATTCAACACCACCACGTAATTGTTTCACAACCCTTTCTTTTCTGGACATTATTTTGGCAAAATCAAATGATGCGCCGTCAATAGTAATACCAAAATCACGCATTGAACGAATAGAAGCCCACTGTTCCGCGGATGCCAGAAGTGCTTTTGTGGGAATGCACCCAATATTTAAACATGTACCACCAATGAATGATTTCTCAATAATTGCTGTTTTTAAGCCTTTTTGGGCAGATTTGATAGCCGCAACATAACCACCGGGACCACCACCTAACACAATAACATCGTATCTATATTCGCTCATATTTTACCTCATATTTTATTTGTCAGAATATATTTCTATTAAAGATTTCGCTTTAAATAAAAGTAAAAAACTGTAAGTTGTTTGCCTGACGTGGTTATTATAGCGCAAAGAGGATATCAATAGCAAAAAAAAATATTTATTACCCGTAGTATCGCCATATAGTTTTTCTTTATTTTTTATCGGGATTTGCAGATTTCCCTTTAATATAATAATTCTTTGCGCGTGGTTTTTGCAGGAAAGTAAAATATCACTGTCATTATATGCATTCGGATTATACTGATAATTTTCTGCGTCTTTCTGGTTTTCTCTGGGACAGTTTAAATGTATTTGATTATTGAAATATTTGGGTTTTAAATCATCCAGTTTTTTAGGATTACTGCCTTTATGGTCAGTACGATAATTTGTGATGCCAACCCGTATAGCCAATATTCTTAACTGACAAGTTGCGAAGTCATCACGGTTCCATCGTGGATCCTTGAAAGATTTAGCATATTCGAAAAAAATGAAGGTAAAAACAATTAAAATCCCAATAATACCGATAGCACCGCACCCGCACCCAAATATGTGCCATGCAGATCTCTTTTTTTTATGCATTTTTTTAATTGTATCTTGCATGGATAAATGATGAATGTTAGAAACTATTTTGTCAAATATTTATTAAAAAGAAGGAAATTACATATTTATTGCAGAATAAATATATCCCGGGCCAATATGATTATTATTCCGCTTGGGCATTACGCGTTCTTTCGCATTTACCCCCTCGGTGTTAAACAATAGGAGCAAATTTAGATGGCAAAATTCATATTTGTTACCGGTGGCGTTGTATCGTCATTGGGTAAAGGTT
>CAZNLA010000808.1:0-1623 GCA_964573385.1 uncultured bacterium | reverse complement strand
GAGATAGAAACTCTCTATTTTCGGAATGCCGGGGACGGCATTCCCTACAATTCAGCCAGGTTTTGCAATTGCCTCTAAAACTTTCGTCTTTATAGAGAAATACACTTAACAGGAAATTCGATAGATCAGAAACCGAGAGAAAAACATCTGTAAACTTATACTTTACCACCCCAGAATAATATCTTGATATTTTTCTTTTGAATTCAACCTTGCACCTATTCTATGGCCATCCGGTGAAACACTATAACCATTTACAATTTCGCAATATCCTAAATCTGTGTAATTAAACTCATGAGGAAAATATGCTTTTTGAATACCAGGGTAAGAATATAACGTAAGCTGTTCCTTATGATACTGGTGCTGAGTGAAATCATATAATCTTTCCATTACCGAAGTTGTTGCAGGAACGCCTAATGATATCAAAAGAAAAATTGAATGTAAAAAAGCCGGAACTTCTTCGTTTTCTTCATATACCAATACATTTTTGCAATCCGGTGTGCCAGATAAAATTCTGTATTGTGGTAATGACGTTTTAACATTCCATTTTACACCAGCCGGTATCTGCATTAAATGCAAACTTGATATTGCATCGACAGATGGTTGACTAAACAACAATGAATGATTGGTACCATCTACAAAACCATCATCATTATTTATATCAGGTAAATTGACCTTACCACCTGAATATTTGCTTACGGTAGTATTGCTTTTCTCGAAACCTGGTTCCGGATAATTTTCATCCTGAACAAAATTGTAACCATTATAAATATTAACATTTCTATGAACTATTTTTCGTGTCACTAACACTTTATTTTTTTCAACGGTTAATGTCAAATAATGTATCACACGATTCAATTTTTCATCTATCTGTACTGCCATTACATTATCATCTGGTATGAAACAGTAGGTATAATTATCATTCAATGAAGGTGGCATCTTTAACCATCCTGACGCTATATCAGTACCATTAATAGATTTTATCGGACAATATGCCGCATCGGGACTATATAACCATATTCGACCAGAATTTGTAGCATAAAAATCTATAAAATAACTTATAGTATATTCACCATGCTCTTTTAAAAATGATACTTTTCCTAAACTTCTGCCATCACGCCAACTCGTAACTATTACCTTATTTTTCAAATTCAATATTATAGCAACCACATGCCCATCAGGTGAACAAACTAAATCATACTGTCCCCACTCTAATTTATTTACACCAACAGGTCCATTTGCTGACCAGACAACTTTACCGTCCCACCCATATTGGGTAATTACCGAAATATTATCTGCTTTGTCAGGCCAACTCCATCTACATAAACCAAGTGGATTCCAAATAGATTTTTCCTCAGTATATTCATTTGGAATAACTGCCACCACCTGCATTCTAACCGGAATCTGCCAACAATAGTAACCGCCAATTAATAAAGCAATTCCAATAAAACACCACAACAAACGTTTTTGCAGCAATGTAATCCTCGGCTTACTATTATCTAGTTTAATATCAGCATTTTCTTCAGGACACGATAAGATTTCCGAATCAACAGATTTTGACCGATTACTAATTTTCATAATTATCTTTTTTATTTTTTTACTTATATTCATAAATTTATATATTAC
>CAZNLA010000807.1:0-1623 GCA_964573385.1 uncultured bacterium | reverse complement strand
GGATGTGGTGAATAGGCCATGGGTAGTTACTTTTAACTGTGCCATTGCTAATCGCAAAATCCGCCGCGCTTTGACTGGTTACTGTCGCATCAGCAACGGATGATATCTTTACCCGATAATCTGTCCCTGATGCTTGTGCGGCAGCAATTGTCCAGTTATAAGTGCCGTTATTTGCTATAGTGGCAGCAATCTGACTGTTTAAAACTCCACCTTTAAAAAGCTCTATCTTTACATTGCCAGTGACACCTGTTGATGTCCATGTGATAGGATTAACGGAACCGGGTTGCCACTTTTCTCCTCCATTGGGAGAAGTAACAGTTAATGTTGGGGTAGTGGTGTTGCCACTACTTGCAAATGCATAAAACTTGTTATCACGTGATCCTACATAAAGGGTGCCGTCAGCACCGATAGCAGGGGAGGATTCTACTTGTTTTCCGGTTGTGAACAACCATTTTTGTGTTCCATCCGGGTTAAGTGCATAAAGGTTACCATCCCCTGAACCTACATAAAGCATTCCATTCGCGCCAATTGCAGGGGTAGACATTACGCCACCCTTGGTGACAAATTCCCATTTTTTTGTGCCGTCAGGATTTACTGCATAGATGTTTTTATCAATTGAGCCAATATAAATTGTTCCATCTGACGCAATAGAAGGTGAACCTAAAAGCGGTCCTGTGGTGGCAAATTCCCATTTTTTTGTACCATCAGGATTTAGCGCGTAAAGATTATTATCCCCGGAACCGAAATAAATAGTTCCATCAGTTGTAATCGCAGGGTCACCGACTATATCCATCCCCACCTGAAATTCCCACAACTTTGAGCCATCTGCCTTAATCGCGTGTAATTTGTAGTCGGAACATCCGATATATATGATACCATTTGCCCCGATAACAGGACTTGAAGATAGAAAACCACCTGCGGCATAAGACCATTTTAATGTGCCATCGGGTTTTAGCGCGTTTACTTTATAATCAAGGTATGAACCGAAATAAATGGTGCCATCTGACCCGATTGCCGCGCTGGAACTCACACCACCACCGGTACTATATGACCATTTTTCGGTACCGTCCGGATTAATAGCATGAAACTTCTGGTTTTCCCATGAACCCACATATATTGTGCCATCCGCGGCTATTGTGGGGGTAGCATGTATAGACCCACCAACATTAAAAGCCCATTTTTGAGTTCCGTCAGGATTTAACGCGTATAATTTTTTATCGCATGACCCGATTAAAATAGTACCATCAGTACAGATAACAGGACAGGAAATAACCACATCTCCAGTGGTGATGTTCCACTTTGGCGAAACTGTTGATGGTCCGTTATATGCACTGCGACCAGTATGCAGTAAATCATGGCCTTTCATCGGCCATGCAGTATTAGCAACCTGCGCAAATAATATTGAAACTGATAAAGAAAATAAAGTTAGAACCTGAATTACTTTTCGCATGGTCTTCTCCTTGATTTAATACAGTAAAAGCACATAAAAACAAAATGTTCTTTTATTGCTAAATTATGGTGAAATATTATACTTATAAAGTGGTAATGTCAATGAAAATTATATAGATTTTGTAAGTATTCGGTAAACCCCATATATTTACGATAAAATTACAATAATAAGAA
>CAZNLA010000806.1:0-1642 GCA_964573385.1 uncultured bacterium | reverse complement strand
TATTTTGGTGGATTATGGTGTAACTGTCAGCATTTGGTGAATATAATACTATAAAAGTACCTTCGTTTTTCATCCATCCCGCGCTTAAATCCGGTACGTTTAACTTTAATCCTGCTCCATTACCTTCAAAAAACACAGTAGGGTTACCATTAATTCCATCTGCTTTGAAATATGGGCGTTCCCCTACATTCGGTTGGGTTGCGGTTAATATGTTACGATAACAATCTGACCATGACGAAATTCTGCCGGTTTCATCAATGCCTAATGTACTGAGATCCTGGGCGTTAAACCATATTACTAACCCGTCTGTAACCGGTAATTGTTGAGTATATGCGATGGCGGCACTTACTATTTTTCCATTGTTTGTCATTTGGCATGATATTTTATCATCAATATCCATAACATATATATCTGTTTTTCCGGCATCATTCTTCTCAGAATATGCCAGATATTCATGATTCGCGGTGAAAAATGGCTGGTCTACAGTGCCGTTGGTTGGGATTATTGTCTGATTGCTGCCATCAATGCCCATTATATAAAGTTGTGGTTTACCACTTCGTGAAGAGATGAATACTATTTTATCACCACGTCGATTTATAGTCGGTTGGGTTCCTTCTATTGTTGTGATTTGTTTTTCTTCGTTTCCGTTTTCATCTATAGTGACACTGTATAAATTCCACACGCCATCACGTTTTGACTGGTAAATAATCATGCTACCGTCAGCATTAATAACCGGGTGTCTGTTTTCAAATTCGTTAGAAACAATTTTTATTCTGTTTCCACCATCTGCGCGCATAGTCCATATTTCATATGCGCCACCTATTTGAGTTACGAATACTATTGTTTTTCCATCTGCACTGAAGGCGGCATCATATTTTTCACCTTCCGGTTTAGTTAATCTTATCTGTTCCAGGGTACTTAATGTCAATCGATAAATGCCAGGATTTGAATAAGACAGATTCTTAAATGTCTGGAAAAGAAACTTTTTACCATCCGGACTGAAAACCGGCTTGTAACTGCCGTCCACTGTTAGCTTTTTGGGTGTATCAATTAAGTTTGTACTTAAGACTGAACTTGTCCGGGGGTCAGGATTATCACAATATATTAATTGTGATGGCGCGAAAATCGGGGGATACATTCGGGTAGTTGGTAATATTTCTATCGGTAATGAAGGACTGGACCATTGTAATTGTATAGTTCCGGCACCCACAGGTTGTGTTGTTTGTAATACTATCAATGTTAATTTATTTGCTTTCAGGTCAATTGTGCCGGTTCTTAATGGCGCGTTTTTTGCTTCCCAGTCGTCTATAACACGTTTGTTATCAACTATCAGTCGCAACCCACCATTCGCGTTAACGGTAAAGGTGTATGTTTCGGAAAATTCTGGCAACAAATATCCACGCCACAATACGGAAAATGCTCCCGGTTTAAACTCTGCCACTGGTCCTGCATCTTCTTTCCACGATAAATCTATGGCTTTATCATATTTTACAATTCTTGTCCCCGACATATCCGGTTTGGCAAAATATGTCCCGCGTAACCCGACACCTGGTGCCAACATGCCAGCAAACGATATTGAAAACAACACCGCCCATATTGTGATTATATATAAAATACGCATTTATTCACCTCAATTATTGAA
>CAZNLA010000805.1:0-1651 GCA_964573385.1 uncultured bacterium | reverse complement strand
TGACCCGGCAATTTACAGATGTAATGGGTATTGCACCCATAACATATCTTATTAATATCCGTTTGGAACAGGCAACAAAATTGCTGATAAATACTGATTTATCCATTACTGATATAGCGTTGCAGGTGGGGTTTTACGACAGTAATTATCTGTGCAAACAGTTTCGCCGTGTAAATGGTATCACCCCGGGTAAATACAGGATGATTAGCAGAAAAATTTGATAATTGCACGTTTGTCAGGCTATTTTATTTCATACTGGCTTTTGCAAAACCCAATTGTACCTATTTTTTCTGTACGGAATGCCGTCCCCGGCATTCCCTACAATTCAGATAGGTTTTGCAATTTCCTCTATAAATGTCCCATTATCCAATTCTGCAAAGGCCTGATTTAATTCTGCCTGAGTATTCATGACAATGGGTCCACCCCAGGCGATTGATTCTTTTAATGGTTTACCTGACAACAGGATGAATCTTATCCCTTTATCACCTGCGTTTATTGCGATTTTGTCACCGGGTGTAAACAGAATTGCTTGTTTATCTGAAATAACAGCATTGTCATTTTCCGCCATGCACCCTGCACCTTGCATGATATATATAAAGAAAGTATCTTCTGGTGGGGTATTAATACTCCATTCTCTGCCGGGTTTTATATCAATGTCAAGATACTGGGCGGCAACATAATCACCTTGAAATGCACCGGGAATTGAATTATAGACGCCACTTATAATTTTAATGGTTGCGTTTTCTTCTGAAATAACCGGTACGTTAACTGCTTTAATATCATTATATTCGGGCGTGGTCATTTTGTTTTTTGCGGGCAGGTTAAGCCATAGTTGGACGCCGAAAAGTCGCTTGCTGGGTTGTGGCATCTCCTGATGAATAATGCCGGAACCTGCTGTCATCCACTGACATTCTCCGGATAATATGCTTCCCTTATTACCCAAGCTGTCGCCATGTTCAATTTCACCTTCAACCAGATAGGTTATGGTTTCAATTCCACGATGTGGATGCCATGGAAAACCTTTTATATAATCAGATGGATTAACCGAATCAAAGGCGTCAAGCATCAAAAATGGGTCAAAATCCGCAGTGTCGTGAAATCCGATAACTCTGACAAGTTTAACACCGGCACCATCAATAGCGTCTTTGCCAGTGACAATTTTCTTAATCTTTCTAATTTCAGTCATAATATCAAACCTTGTGTTATTATTTACAGGCTTTTCGCTTAAGGTTATTTCAACAAGTTAAGTTACTGGTGACGGGTCTGTTAAACTGACTTTAAGCAAAAATCTTTATATTCGTTTATACCCTTAATTTAATTATATTACACTGAAATGGATTTTAGTACCAGTTCACACATACCATTGTGCTCCAAAAGTATTCCGAATTCTCCCTGTTGTTTCTATGCATATTTGCCATCTGGGTAATAACACCATGTCATTTTTGTACCTGATACATCCTCTACCTTAATCAACATTTCATCATGGTTGTTAGTCATGGTTTTGTTGTTATAAGTAGTTGGATAAAACACATTAAATTGTCAAAGTGTTGGGATATTTATATTATAAACTCAATATATTATTTTTATAATCTATTCTCTCTCTGGGTAAGGTTTGAGTATGGAAGCGCAAATCGGAGTGAATGAATTTCTC
>CAZNLA010000804.1:0-1653 GCA_964573385.1 uncultured bacterium | reverse complement strand
GCGAGACTATTGACCTTAAAGCATATGAAGCGGATATGCGCCACCTTATTGATACTTATATCGAAGCGGATGAACCACGAAAGATATCGCATTTTGATGATATGCCATTATTGGATTTGATTGTAAAATCTGGAATTGCAGATGCAATAAACAGTATGCCCGACGGAATAAAAAGCAGTAAAGAAGCAGTTGCCGAAACTATCATCAACAACGTCCGCAGCAAGATAATAAAAGAGCATCTGAATGACCCGGCTTTCTACGATAAAATGTCTGTTTTGTTAGACCAGATTATCGCGGATATGAAAGAAAAACGGGTTGAGTATGAAGCATCTTTAAAACAATTAGCAGAAATGGCCAAGTCGATGCAGGCAGGAAAAGCTGACGATACACCTGAACAGTTGAATACCCCGGGACTACGGGCATTATACAGCAACCTTAAAGTTCAATATTCAAAACAAGATGAAGGTATGAAAGAAGATAATCCTGTATATGGAAAAGATTATGATGAAAAATTAACAAATACATTATCGATAGATGCAACTGTAAAGCGGGTACGCCAAGACGATTGGCGTGGCAACCAGGCACGTGAACGAATAATTAAAGGAGCGTTATACCCGCTACTTGGGAATGATATGGCAGAAGTTGAGCGGATTTTTCAAATTATTGTACAACAGAGAGAATACTGATGGTCGAAAGAATTGAGTTAGGCGACATCGTTATAGACGTAATTAAAAAGAATATCAAGAACGTTCATCTGAGCGTTTACCCACCAACCGGTAAGGTACGTATCTCAGCCCCCCTGCACATGAGTATTGATACGATTCGCTTATTCGCAATTTCAAAACTAAATTGGATAAAACAGCAGCAGAAAAAAATTATTGAACAGGAACGCGAAAGTCCGCGCGAGTATCTGGACCGCGAGAGTCATTACGTCTGGGGAAAGCGATATCTACTTAAGGTTATCGAATTAGATATTCCACCTTTTGTTGCGTTTAACCACAAAACATTATTGTTAACAGTTCGTCCCAAAACAGATGAAGCTAAAAGAGAAGCCATCATAGCAGAATGGTATCGTGAGCAACTGAAAGTAGCCGTACCACCATTAATCGCAAAATGGGAGGCGTTATTGGGTGTGAAGGTAGAAAAGTTTTTTGTACAACACATGAAGACCCACTGGGGAAGTTGTAATCCAAAAGCAAAAAGTATCCGTTTTAATACAGACTTGGTAAAAAAACCATCTGAATGCCTGGAATACATTGTTGTTCACGAAATGGTTCATCTGATAGAACCTACCCACAATAACAACTTCATCGCCTTAATGGATAAATTTATACCAAAGTGGCAGACATATCGTGATATACTCAACCGTTTGCCGGTAAGACATGAGAATTGGTTGTATTAAATGAGAAGAATTTCGCTTAAGGTCATTTCTATTAATCCGTTTGAGACTGCAGGTTGCAGATATATTTCGCGGAAATGTTTTTCGTCTTTTAAATAAAGTATCGCTTGTATTTGTTTGCGTGTCATTTCACCATTTAATATTCGCAGTAATCTTGTGACTTCGGGGGTGACTTCGGGGGTGACTTCGGGGGTAATCAGATTTTTTATCGATTTATGAATCATTATTAACATAAATTCGACGAAAAAATTACT
>CAZNLA010000803.1:0-1654 GCA_964573385.1 uncultured bacterium | reverse complement strand
CCACCCCTGGCATTTACTTCATAAAGTGCACTCAAACTTTTATCAAATAGCCAGTTATCCAATAACAATGCAACTTCAAAAAAATTATCATCAACAAGTGCAATCGGTCCATGCTTTAATTCACCAGCCGCATATCCCTCAGCTTGAATATAAGAAATTTCTTTTAGTTTTAACGCGCCTTCCATAGCAACTGGAAACAAAGTATCGCGACCAAAAAATATTGAATGTTCATATTTACAGTAGCGCTTAGCAATTTTTGCTATTTTATCTTTATAATTTACAATTACGTTTTCAATCTCATCAGGCAGGCAAGCTAATTCTTCAATATACTTTGAAGTGTCTCTGGCACTAGCACCCCTTGCCTGAGCAACCTGAATACCAAACATGATAATCGTTGCGGATTGTGAAGTGAAAGCCTTGGTAGATGCCACAGATATCTCTGGGCCAGCATGTACATAAACACCGCCATCAACCTCACGAGCAATCGTCGAACCAACTGCATTGATTATTCCGAGTGTTTTAACACCACGTCTTTTTACTTCACGTAAACAAGCCAATGTATCAGCCGTTTCACCAGACTGAGATATTACAAGAGCGACAGTATTTTTTGGCAAATGAAATGATCGATAGCGAAGTTCTGATGCCGCAACTACATCAATAGTCAGCCCATCAACTAATTGCTCTAAGTAATACGATCCTAATAGTCCTGCATAATACGCAGTTCCACATCCAATAATCGTAACGTGCTCAATATTCCTTAATTCTTCAGCACTCAGGTTCAAGCCACCAAGTTTTACTGTTTTTTCATCTAGATTAATTCGTCCACTTAACGTCGATCGCAAAGTCTGAGGTTGTTCACTAATTTCTTTTAATAAAAAGTGATCATAGCCTTGTTTTTGAATTGCTTGCATGTCGACTTCGATTGTTTCAACTTTTGCAGATATTTTTTTAGCATTCATGTTAGTGACATCAATGCTGTCACAACGACAAGTTGCAATCTCGCCATCATTTAAATATATAGCTTGGTCAGTATATCCTATCAGTGCCGCAGCATCGCTTGCGATAATAGTCTCATTGTCATTAACTCCGATTATTAATGGGCTTCCAGAACGTGCTACGATAATCTCATCAGGTTCACGCACAGAAACAACTGCTATACCATAGGTTCCAACAACAAGCTTCAATGCCTGAGTGACTGCATCAATTAATTTAACGTTCTTATCGTATAGCGAATTGATTAAGGCAGCAAGAACTTCAGTATCGGTTTGACTAATAAATTTATGGTTTTTTAATTCCGCTTTTAATTCTTTGTAGTTTTCAATAATACCATTATGAACTAAATAAATATCGCCTGCTTTATGTGGATGCGCATTCATTTCAGATGGTTCGCCATGCGTTGCCCATCTGGTGTGACCAATGCCAACCATATCCTTATTTTTGTTAGATAGTACTAACTTATCTAACTCACAAACTTTTCCTTTTGCTCTTAATAAGGTTGCGTTATTTGCACCAATCGTCACAATTCCTGCCGAGTCATATCCGCGATATTCCAGCCTACGCAGGCCACTCGTTAAAATACTTTGCGCATCACGTTTCCCAATATAACCTACAATTCCACACATATTATCACCTCCAATTATTAATCATTACCTAT
>CAZNLA010000802.1:0-1655 GCA_964573385.1 uncultured bacterium | reverse complement strand
AATATTTAAAATCCCATTCTGGTCGTGCTTTTTCAAAAAAACATTTTTAAATCCATATCTTCGCTTTGCGATAAGGAACGCAGAGCATAAGCGAAGCTTGATATTTTATAACAAGAAGCTATCTCAACCTTTTATATTTGATTTAGACACTCTGGGTTGCTAAACAAATTCGCATGCGTTCTTGCTAGGAACCTAATAACCTTTAAAGCTTTTATGTCTTCTGCATCTTGGCTATTAAGGCGAGCAGATATAATCTCTTCATTTAGCTTATAGCGATTCCCTGTGAGGTTTTCGCTTATTAAGGAATATAGATACAGTGGAAGACTATTAATAAAGGCACCTCGAACTTTAGGCTTGCTATTCATGTTTTCTAAAGCTTCGTCTATTTTATCTAAAGGAAGACTCATTAATGTAGGGAGAACTGGTGACATTAGTTCTTCAATAGATGCCATATCTGTTTCTGGCGCAAGATCCAACGCATAAGAAATAGAGCTTCCATCTGCTGAGATAGCGTGCAGTGTTAATCTAATGATTCCATTTGCTAAGAACTGAGGAGCTTTTAAACATGGATTTATTATATTAGCAGTTATTCCACCTTCAATCAGTAAACGGTCTCCATTATCGGGAACAAGATTACTAATATTCATAGATACTCCAGGAGTATTAATTCCTTTATTGGCTAATTCGGACTTCATTTCTGTAGGGAAATCAAATCTATTATTATAATCAATTTTCATTGCTTCTGGGTTAATCAAAGCAACCCAAGCGTCTCCACCAGTATCACGAACTGCTCTAGCAAGTGTCATTGTTTCAACAACTCCGCCAGATAATAGCATTAAGTCAATTTTGCCTGATTTTCCATTTGGAAAATTCATTGTTGTTCCATTAACTAAGGCAAGCATCATAGACGCATCACCGTCATCTACTGTATAAAGATTTGATACTCCTGCATCGCGGAGTTCCTGAATAGGCTTTTCATGCCTGGCTCTTTCTAATTTGCTTGTTCTATTTACGCCATTTCCAGTAAAGCGTTCTTTGGTTCCAAGACACATTACACCTAAGTCAGAGACTGATTTACCTGTAGCTTTAGATATTTTTTCCAAGGTAACAGCTAAAGGGTCAGTAACGTTTAGTTCTTCATTTGCCTTTTTAAGCAGAGTAGATAATTCTGCAGAAACTGCAATTTTATCCATATATAAATCAGGAGAATATTGCCAATCTGTAGCAACTCCGGAGAGCGTGACTGAACCGTTATCTTTGCTATGACCAGCTTTGTCTCTATACGTTTTTTGAGTAGTAGCAGCAAGCTCTGTACCTTCAACAACATCAAATACTGCATAGAGCGGTTTTAATCCAGAAACGATAGGTATTCCATTATTGTAAGAGATTGTATGTCCTTGCTTAACTAGATCTCGTAAAGATGGGTAAGTAGTCCCAATAGGAATTGTAGGATTGCCTATTGCCGGTTCGCCAGGTTTTGGATGAGAAGGGGTTCCCTCTGTAGAAACTGTAGTTACATAATATCCTTTTGCATATAATAATTCACCTAAACGTCTAAAGGCATTATGCATTGAGACTGCACCCATTCCATCCATTTGGTTTTTTACAGCTAGGTATGTTTTAGTATCACCGGTTTCTGCACCATTCATAGAAAC
>CAZNLA010000801.1:0-1698 GCA_964573385.1 uncultured bacterium | reverse complement strand
GCTGTTTAACTTTCTTCTCTGTCATCTTTCCCCCCAACTGGTAAAGATAATGCGGAATACATTATAGAAAATTTAAGGGTGGTATGTCAAATTATTAATTAATTACGAATTATAAATTACTAATTACGAACATAAAAATCAAATGATTTCTAAATATTCTAAATCATCGTTCAGATAAAATTTCAATAATTATAACAAAAGCCGAATAGCTCATTTCCCCAGAATTACATAATAATATTTATGGTCAAAATAGTTATGTTTTTCATAACATTTTGCACCAATATATTTAGCGTCAGGTGAAATAGCAAACTGACCTTCAATACTCAAACGTTTGCCTGAATCGGAAAAATATCCATATCTGTTATACACCATTGAATTTTTCATTGGCAGAACTGCTGTTAAATGTCCATATTTATTATAAAGTGATAGTTGTGACGCCTCACGTTGTTTATTAAAAAAGTTATCGAATATCTTCCATCGGGTTAAAAAGTTGAGTATAGCATAATCGTATTTAAGGTTATTTGTTTCAAATGTTAATATATTTTTCCCATCTTTTGACCCGCATAATGCTGTTACTCCCTCTTTAGCTGAGTGTATATCAATTTTTCTTTTATCAGTTATATTTAATACACGACAATCCGGATTTTTTCTATCATAAATAACCGATTCCAATACTACCAGGTTATTGTTGGTGCCTGGCAATATTCTTCTTGCCCATCCTGAATCATCAATAATTTCACCGGACAATCTGCGTAAAACATCTTTTCCATCAATTACAAATTGACTGTTTAATCCCATAAAAGGTGTATAATTCTTATAAATTGATACATTACCTTTTGTTATCTTATCACCTTCTATATTTAAGTTAAATTGATACATCACCGGATTCTGATAACTTTTCAGATTAGTTATTATATTTTCATCCGGATATAATGCCCAGTAAGTATAACCATTACTTGTTTCGGTTTTCATTACTCCTTTTGATACCTGTTTTCCAATAATTGAAGTAATCGGACAACAATAAGGTTCCAAAGTATTATATAGCCATATTCTACCGAAGTTTGTAATGCGCAAAACGATATGCATATTGGCAGTATACGTAAGTGCAGGTGTCGCGAGTAACATTAACGGATTTTGCGTATAGGTAGCCGAAATGGATTTATTCAATTCATATTCCCGGGGTATCGATATATTTACAGCCGATTTTCCGTCATGCCAACTCATTATATGAATCTTGTTATCATCCCTTACTGTAGTTACAACATAATGTCCGTCAGGTGAACAGGTAAACCCCAATGGACGAATACCAGCAATACCAATACCGGACGGACCATTTACACTCCATTTTAAATTACCATCCCAACCATATTGGGTTATTAAAGAAGAACTATTTTTGCCTGCCCAGGACCATCGACAAAGACCTGCGTCATTCCATATAGCATTTTCATTTTGTTCATCAGCGGAAATCAATGAAATAACATGTAATCGCGTTGGCATTCGCCACAACATGTACCCTGTAATTAACAGCATTATAACAATTAAACACCACCATAACCGGGTTTGCAGTAATGATAAATTTACTGTTTTATTAATTATTTCATTTATTATTTTACTTATATTCATAATTTAAACAGGCTTTTGCCAAACCCAATTATTTCTATTTTTTCTGTACGGAATGCCGTCCCCGGCATTCCTCTT
>CAZNLA010000800.1:0-1701 GCA_964573385.1 uncultured bacterium | reverse complement strand
GTTTGCACACCATCTAATACACACGACTCACCACCATATCTATCCAAACTGCGCACAGTGCCACCCAGATTCTGGTAATCCCGATCACCGGGACGCCATATCTGCATCAGTTTGCCATCGCTCCAGCGAATCTCCAGGTTATTGCGATTACACTGTTTATCATTATCCATCGTGCGAATCTGCATCGCGCCGGTATCCAACACATCCCACTTACCATCGCGGGTAATAGCGGTGAAAGCAATCGGTTGCTGTCGTGTATACGCAACCATGCTGCGCCGGTCATCAAAAATGCCATCTGGTGAGAATTCTATCCGCACCAGAGTTGGGGAGAGGCATATAAAACGGCGATGGCCGATAACCACCGCCGCGGAAGATGTAAAATTATTATCTCTATTAACATCCAAATTTGGAATGGTCATAAAATTTATTTCCTGATTTTTTGTTTTTACGTAGAGACGCACGGACGTGCGTCTTTACAGAACTGGTGTTAGTTCCAGACGCACGGCCGTGCGTCTCTACAGAACCTATATTATTTTAATAGACGCAAAATAGGCGTCTCTACAGTTCTGACTGAACAAATCTTACTTCCGCCAATCGTACATTACCATCGCCATGGTGTGATGTCACTACCATTTTCACCCATTTCGCCTTTGTTGATCCACCAGTAAATGGATAAAATTGTGCCCGCCATGGTGATTGCGTCTCATTTTTAAACTCAGCAGGCGCACCGGTTACCGCTGTGTATGTTCCATTCAAGTTGGTTGTAGCATCAATTGATGATGTCAGGGTTATCCCTTTTACTGCCCGGTTTGGGTAAGTGGCGTTTTCATAATAGTTCCAAATACAAATACCGGAAAGATTATAAGTATCACCCAGATTAAATAAAATGTATTTATTCAAACTGCATGTCCACACTTTAGCAGTTAAGTAGGTATGGTCAGGCCAGGTTGATGGAGCCTGATCACCTGTATTCAATGGTTTGGTTAATCCTTCGCCATCAATAGCTAATAAAGGTATACCAGAGTCAGAATATGCGAATACCGGCTTAACTATGGTCCATTTGTATGGATCACCCAATGAACAATGACCATCAACAAAACTTTTAATTACTTTACCGCTATGACGCGCATCAAGATCTTTATCTTTACCATCCATTGTCAACCATGTATCACTGGTATCTGCAATGGTGCCAATAGCAATATTCGAGCATTTAACAGCATTGTAGATAAACCCAGGCAGCACAGATTTACCGGCAGACGGACAAATTTTAATTCCATCATCAACACTTATACTGGTCCAGAATGTTGCAGAAGATGGTAATATCTCCTGATGGTCCTGCGCATACATTTGCGCTGATACTGCTATCTGCCTCTGGTTGCTCATACATGTTGTCTGTCGCGCTTTTTCCCGTGCTCGGGCAAACACCGGGAACAATATGGCGGCCAAAATGGCAATTATGGCAATCACGACCAGCAATTCAATAAGGGTAAAACCCTTTTGCGAATTATATTTATACATAAAATTTCCTCCTCAAAGAAATGTAAACAGCAATAATTAAGGTGTATAGACGAATCGTACTTCACCAAGTCCGGCACCACCACCCCAATTGGAATTAATATATATTTTCACCCATTTAGCTTTTGTGCTTGAACCGCTAAAAGTATAGTATTGTGCTTTCCACGGATTCGTTGTTTCATTGCC
>CAZNLA010000799.1:0-1701 GCA_964573385.1 uncultured bacterium | reverse complement strand
TGGTAAGGGTGTGCGCGCATACAACAGGTTTGTCAGTCATTTCCAATATTATTTCCCGGGCGCGAACCTCGGTAAATGGGTTTCTGGCACTTGCCATTCCGCTAACCGCGATGGCGTCAACATTATCCTGTTCCAATAATATTGTAACCGCGTTACGCAAAGCATCTTCATCCAGTTCTTCAATAACCTGTCCTGTTATATCCGCGCGTCCACTTACTACCTGGCGGGGAAAATGTGTTACTTTTTCAACTGCGTATTTATCAAAACCTATCAGGATTGCTCCAACCTTGTCACCCTTATTTTCAACAATTGCGTTAGTTGCAAGTGTGGTACTGAGTGAGACAAGTTGAATACGACTAAGTAAATCATCCGGCAACTGACTGATGGCATCAGCAACCCCGCGACTTAAGTCATCTCTGGTTGTCAGCGATTTTGCTTTTGCTAATATTTGCTGTGTTGAAAACTCGAGAATTACGGCATCTGTATACGTACCGCCAGCATCAATTCCTAAACTATATGGCATAATAAACCTCTTGCATTTATCGTAGTAGTATTTTTTTTCAGAGTATAGCAATATTATGTCCGGTTTGGTAAGGTAATATCATATAATTTTCTTTATTTAAAATAAAAGTGATGACGTGAAATGGCAAAGAATGTTACAATCTCAACCGGCAATGACTGGTGACATATCATCAATAAAAAATCTAAAAGATATTTTATATAAGGAACAAAACAATGAGAACTTTACATATTGCGGTAGCACAAATACACTCTGCCGGTCCTGTTGCAGAAACCATGATTCGGGTAGAACGGCAGGTTGTTTCTGCTGCGGCAGTTGGGGTAAATGCCATTTTGTTTTCTGAATGCGCGTTGCATGGTTATGATTATGATATGACACCGGAATCGGTACGCGCATTTGCGGAATCTGTGGATAGTCCGAATTGCATGCGTATTTCGCAGATGGCGAAAAGCAATAATATCGCGGTGTTAATTGGTTTCATTGAACGGTGTGGTGAAGATATCTATAACAGTATGTTGGTGGCACATCCGGATGGCAACTGTGAAGTGGCGCGAAAACATATATTAACCCAGGGAGAAATATCAGCAAAATTAACCCCTGGTGTGCGTGAACGATTGATAGTTGATTTGAATGGTGTTCGTTGCGCAATTATCATCTGTGCTGATGGTGGTATTGAAAATCTGCATGAAGATTTGCGTCAACGTGGCGCAGATTATCGACTTTGTCCAACCGGCGGCGGTGGCAAAATAAGTGATATGCTCCACGAAACAGATTTAATTACCCCGGAAGGCAAAAAACGCTACGAAGAAAACCGACCTCGCGTATTTAATACCCAGGCATTTCTTGATGATAAAGAATGCCCCAACACCGGTTTCGCCTCTGCCAACGCCCTTGGCCCGGTGGGAATACAAACCTGCCACCAGGGACACTGTATGATAGTTGATAACCAACATGTAATGCGCGCCCAAATCCCCGGCACCATAGTACTTGAACATATGCAGGACCAGATGGTTCACGCAGTGTTGAATTTTTAGGGAGTTAGGGAATTAGGGAGTTAGGTGTTAGGGATTAGGTTCTTAGGGTGTTAGCAACCAAATCCGCACAAAAAAAGTCAGGATTTTAGGCTGAACTTTTATAATGGTCACTTCGACAAGCTCAGTGACCGTAATTTCTACCGGTCA
>CAZNLA010000798.1:0-1720 GCA_964573385.1 uncultured bacterium | reverse complement strand
ATAAAAAGGAACAGAAAAAATGATACTAAAGGCTAAAAGAGGGTTTACCCTCATTGAATTGTTGGTCGTGATAGCGATTATTGCCATTTTGGCTGCGATTCTCTTCCCGGTATTTGCCCGGGCACGCGAAAAAGCACGGCAGACCACATGTACCAGTAACCAACGACAAATTGCCGCATCTACCCAGATGTATATCCAGGACCATGAAGAATCTTTTCCTGCCACTGCAAGTTATTGGCGGGCTATTTCAGTTGATCCGGGGGTTTTAATTTGTCCTACAAAAGGCAAAAGTACTACGAATGGTTACGCCTATAACTACCTGTTGGATGGTGTTGCTGTTGGTACCATCACCGACCCGACCAAGGCGTTTATGACCTGTGACAGTGACAAAGCCAATAATTTGTGGTTAGACAATGTTGACAGCGCAAAACGTCACAGTGGACAATGCATTTATTCGTATGTTGACGGGCATGTGGGGGTAACAGCAGATAGTCCTATTCCGTATGTATTTAATGTTTCCTGTTATGCCGCCACCGGCGTTACCATTAGTGGTAGTGCGCTTTTTTCTAAAAACATTTATTTCCCTAACACAGATACATCAATTGCCGGTGCCACCGGTCTTGATTTTACCCAGAATGATCCTAATTGGGGTGCCGGTTCTGCGTGGTCCGGTGGATTAACTGATAATTTTGGTGTGGTCTGGAAAGGAAAAATGAAAGTTCCTACAAGTGGAGTATATAATTTTTATGGGCAGTGCGATGATAGCGCGTATTTGAAAATTACTGACCCAGTAACTAAAGTATTAACAACCTTGTATAGCTTTACCAGTAATACAAATGCAAATGCAAATATTACCCTTACTGCTGGTTTACTTTATGATTTCGAAATGTATGCAGGTGAAACAGGTGGTAATGCATATTGTTCTTACCGTATGACTCCTCCAGGTGGTACCCAGGCGCGTATTCCTAACACCATATTCCCCAGTGGTTTAGAAGCATACGGCAGATAAATAGTAATAACGCCTGATATCAGATAAATATCAGGCGTTTTTCATTCATAATCTAATATCCGCATTTATAAAAGGAGCAACAAAATGTTAAGAACAAGAGAAAAAGGGTTTACTCTCATCGAACTGTTGGTCGTGATAGCGATTATTGCCATTCTAGCCGCTATTCTATTTCCTGTATTTGCCCGTGCCCGGGAAAAAGCACGGCAGACCACATGTAGCAGTAATCAAAGACAGATTGCCACATCTGCACTTATGTATTGTCAGGACCATGAAGAATCATTCCCTGCCACCACAACTTTCTGGCAAAATATTGCGGTGGACCCGGGTGTTTTAGTTTGTCCAACTAAAGGAAAAAACACACCTAATGGATATGGTTATAACAACCTTCTCGATTATAAAAGCCTGGGAACTATCATAGACCCTACAAAAGCATTCATTACATGCGATAGTGATGACACTGCAAATATCTGGTCAGTTCCTATTGATGGAGTAAAACGACACAGCGGTCAGTGCGTTTATTCTTTTGTCGACGGTCATATTGGATCATCCATAAATTCTCCTCTTAACAACAATGCAAAAATTAATATGTATACAATAAACGGTTCAGGGGCGATAACAGGAAGTGCAACATATAATAATAATATGAATTTCCCCAATTATGACGCTAATTATACAAAATATGATTTTACTCAGGCTGCCAGTTTATCCTGG
>CAZNLA010000797.1:0-1721 GCA_964573385.1 uncultured bacterium | reverse complement strand
GGGAACTGCGGTCTATCAATTACTGGATGCTAAACAATAAAAAGGATAATTAAATTGCAGAAAAATGATAATATGCCATCAATATTTACACTTACTAATTCATCCGGACTCAGTTGTGAGTTTTCGCAAACACAGTCCGGATGGTCACTTGGCAGCATCTTATTGCATGACAAATTGGTAGAACAACCGATAATAAAAGGTCTGTTTTCTATACGGAATTCAAAAAGTAATGAAATACGCTGGATAGCAGCATCAAAATGTGAGCAGATAGATAAGGAAACAGTTAAATTCTTTGGTGAAACTGATATTGGTGATGTTAAGTTAAGTTATACAGTTACTTTTACGATTTCAACAGATATGCCAGCAATTAGTTGGACCACCGGATGGTCAGTTAATAAAGATCTGCCGGATTGGGAAGTTTCTTTTTCATACCACGATACCTTCAGTCACGACTGGCGGGTACAAAGCTACCCATGGGCGGGCAATAGCGAAAATGTTGCCATTACACCCATGCGTTACTGTGGCATTCCCGGAGTTTTGGCCTACCAACCGGATTTATCAACTGTACTGCTTTTTGCCATCGACAGTAATTCCGATTATCTGAATCCGACCACCTGGACGGGGAAATCAGCATTCCACTTCGCCAATCGTGAGATTGCACCACAATTCCGTATTGGTGAATTAAAAACCGGCATTTGTTATGATATGCCTTTGCAATTGATAATTAACGATTCGGGTGACTTTACAAACAGCATCACTGAAATTATGCAAAACTGGATTAAACTCAATGATTACCGGGTAGATGATTCCTTGAATGTGCGTACGCCGCAAGAGGCTTTTGACATCATCCTTGACGGTCGTCGGCAAATGCAAAGTTGGAAACCCGGTATTGGCTACGAACATCACCGTGGCACACCATTTATCTACATCGGCAATAATCCTTACATTGCCTGGTTTGAATATCGTCTTTATGAAATAACCGGCGAAAAGCTGTGGCGCGACCGTGCGTTTGAACAGATAGAGTTTGCTTTACAGGGACAACAGCCCTGTGGAGTTTTTCATACAAGTTGGTATTTTCAGAAAGCGGAACGACCGGATGGCGCAGTGGCAGAAGGTTTTTGTAGTTGGGATTGGAGTCATAATGGATATAAAGTTGATATAAATGTCTGGATGGCGCGATACATTTTGCAAATATGGCAACGGGTAAAAGAAACCGAGGGTTTGGACCAACAACATTGGTATAAAGCCGCCATTGCCTCATTGGATTGGGTGCGCTCACAACAGAATTCAGACGGTGGTTTACCTCAATGTGTTGATATTCAGACTAACGATAAGTCGATATCAGTCGTTTGTAGCAGAGCATTGGTGGGATTACCAATTATTGCGTCCATTACTAATGATGACCGTTATATTAAACTCTGTGCAGATATGGAACGGTTTTTGGTTGAGAATGTTGAAAAACGTTTTTGGTATACCGGTATGCATCCTGACTTACCACCCGGAGATTTCGAACAGGACAGTGTTTGCGCTGTGATAGAATATTGGCTGGATAAGCATGAACGAACTGGAGATCCGAAAAATCTGAATCGTGCGATAGCAAATGCCTATTACGCATTGCTTTACTGGTGTCCAAAACAGCTTAGCTGGGTTAACGCCCCCACACAGGGAGCCCATAGCGAAAAGCAAAACTTTAACCAATATTCAGTTTATTCCTACGGTAA
>CAZNLA010000796.1:0-1728 GCA_964573385.1 uncultured bacterium | reverse complement strand
ACTACCACATGGCCTGCTTTGATGTCGCGATTTTCCAATGCTTCCAGGCATTCATCCTGGGATTCAAATACAATAGCTTCACCCTGGAAAACAAAACATTCCGGGTCAACGCCGGCGCTTTTAATAACCGAACCATCCGGTGCAAGGTTGCCGAACAATACCGCCAATCCTCCATCTACGGAGAACGGATTGCTGATGGTATGAATTATATTACCATCAATAATTTCTGCATCGGCAATATTCTCACCCAAAGTTTTACCGGTTACAGTCGGGGTATCAAGGTTTAATAACCCTAATTTGCTTATTTCCCGCATAATAGCGCTAATGCCACCGGCACGGTCTACATCTTCAATATGCACATCAGGTTTGGATGGTGATACCTTACAGATACATGGCGTTTGCAGTGATAATTCGTTAACACGGTTTAACGGGTATTCAACCCCTGCCTCATGTGCAATCGCGAATGTATGCAGAACAGTATTTGTCGAACCGCCCATTGCCATATCCAGAATAAACGCGTTATCCAAAGATTTGGCGGTTACAATATCACGTGGTTTAATATCTTTTTCTACCAGCATCATTATCTGCTGGGCGGCTTTCTTTGCCAATTCCTGTCGTTTCGGGTTAATCGCCAGCACTGTGCCGTTGCCGGGCAATGCCAGACCAATCGCTTCCAACAGACAATTCATTGAGTTTGCGGTGAACATACCAGCGCAAGACCCGCATCCAGGGCAACAGCTATCTTCCAAGCCTTTTAATTCAGCTTCATCAATTTGCCCGGTCTGGAACTTGCCAACACCTTCAAATATAGAAATCAAATCGCCTTTTGTGCCATCCGGTTTAATGCCGGCAGCCATTGGCCCACCACTGATAAAGATAGTGGGTATATTAACCCGCAACGCCGCCATCACCATACCAGGGGTAATCTTATCGCAATTTGGTATACAAATCAGCGCGTCAAAACAATGTGCCATCGCCATTGTCTCCACACTATCAGCAATAATCTCACGGCTTGGCAACGAATAACGCATACCAATGTGCCCCATGGCAATGCCGTCGTCAACACCAATGGTACTAAATTCAAAAGGTACCCCACCCGCTTCACGAACAGCCTGTTTTACCACCTGGGCAAACTCGTGCAGATGAATATGACCCGGCACAATATCAATATATGAGTTCACAATACCGATAAACGGCTTGTGCATGTCAGCATCTGTAACTCCACATGCTTTTAATAATCCACGGTGCGGAGCACGATCATGCCCCTTCTTAATAGTATCAGATCTCAAAATAATCCTCCCTTATCAACTGGTAAGCAATTATACCGCAAAATAACAACATTTTGAAGATAATTTATTGATTACAGAAATTTTGAAAGTTATTTTTTTTAACATAATCACCCTATCATTAGCACCATCGATATACATCACATTGTGGACCAGTAATAGATGATGAATTTTTCATAAGTTTTGATTAATTCCTAACCCTAATAAAATGGACACGTTTGCAGTATTTATGATTAATGTATGCCTTGGAAAGGCATTTTAATGAGTAACCCCAGGCGTGAGCCTGGGGATTAAAACGTACCGTTGACTGCGCCTCGAAAAGGTGCGTTTATAATGTCACCTCTCCGAGGCTCATGTTAGTTGCCTGATACTTCCCCAGGCTGACGCCTGGGGTTACCCATTATGTCGCCACTCCGTGGCTAATGTATATTGAAATCTTTTT
>CAZNLA010000795.1:0-1732 GCA_964573385.1 uncultured bacterium | reverse complement strand
AAATTGATAATGAATTGCCGGTTGCTGTACCGCAAAGTTGGCCTATCTGGCCGGATATATTGGATGAACTGTATTATTTATTAATAGATGCGCGGGCAGAAAAACCGGGTTGGCGTGACCGGGTGATAGCGCGAATGTCACTGGTTTTATCGCGGATATTAATGTTGACAAACTATACAGTGGTTGAAGAAGTGCCACAATTGACAGAGGTTAATCTGATACGGGTTATTGATGAATATCTGACGGATAATTTGTCACACCAGATTAAGATAGAAGATATAGCGTATCTGGTAAATATGAAAACCCGGACATTATTCCGAATGTACCCATCCATAACAGGTGAAACAATAATGGACAGGTTATTTAATCTGCGGATGAAACGTGCTGCCGAACTTCTCACCACTACCGATATGCCTGTTTATGAAATCGGCAAATCAGTTGGATTCCCGGATGCTTCTCATTTTTGCCGTCGTTTCCGGATATATTTTGGCACCACCCCGGAAAACCATAGAGATAATTGAATTTTATGATATAAATGCCGGTTGACGATATCCGCCTTACCATTCCCATTTCCCTCGTATTTTGGTAATATAAGAGAAAATTATGGGGAGTCTTGTGATGGAAATTAAATCTGTTGAAGGCAAAAGACCGGTTAATTTGACGATATATTCGCTGACCACATGTGGTTGGTGTAAAAAAGCAAAGGCATTATTGGATGAATTGGGTGCCGGTTATGACTCTATTGATGTTGATAAATTGCCACCGGAAGATGCGAAAGCCGCCCGGGAAATAATAATGAAATGGAACCCAAGATGTTCTTTCCCAACTATGATAATTGACGATAAAGATTGTCTGGTAGGTTATAAAGAAGCGGAATTGAGGGAAATTTTTAAATGAGCGAGATATCACATGAATTGGTATTGGCAACCATTAAACGTCTGAATGATGAAGCGGAAGCAAGTGGATACCACCTGAATCCTGATATGGAAATGACAGAGTCTATAGTTGAAGGGTTGCTGACAAATGAAAGAAATTTTGGATACATGGTATGCCCATGCCGTTTTGGCATAGGTGACGCGACAGCAGACCGTGATATTGTTTGCCCCTGCGATTACCGTGATGAAGATTTGGATGAGTTTGATGTTTGTTATTGTGGATTATATGTAAGCCAACGCGTTATTAATGGCGAAGTCCAGGCAGAATCAATACCGGAACGCCGTCCGGTTGAACCGATAGTAGCGCCGGAAGATACGAAAATGGAATTAGTTGCAACCCTGCCATACCCGGTATGGCGATGCAAAGTATGCGGTTACCTGTGCGCCCGTAATAACCCGCCTGCCACCTGCCCGATATGCAAAGCAGGAAAAGAGAGATTTGAAAAATTTATGTGATGCGATACTGAAGATATTGCAAATGAAAAAAATGTAAGAACGCCGTCTACCGGCGTTCTTTTTTTATTGATAGTTTGGTATGTGTAGTACAAAGTGAACATCGAACATCGAACGTTCAACTTCCAATTTTGAAAAATTCAATATTCGATGTTGGATGTTCAATGTTCCCTCAATAAAATGTTTGGATTTATAAAGGTCACTGAGTTACTAATGGTAATAGAATCAATTTTGACTAGTTTCAAACGAGTTCAATATATATAAGCCACGGAGTGGCGACTTAATAAACGCACCTCTCCGAGGCGCAGTCAATGTTATGTTTTAATCCCCAGGCTGACGCCTGG
>CAZNLA010000794.1:0-1736 GCA_964573385.1 uncultured bacterium | reverse complement strand
CGGTAACGCCATTGCATTTTTCCGTCTTTACTCCAGTATGAAATTGGCCATAATTCTGTTTTATCAAGATGCTTGATATCAGTACCGGCATAAAATAATACCGAACCATCCGCCGGATTAACTGTCAGGTCAGAAGTATAGTTACCACCACCATTTTCACCATAGTTATATTGTACAAATGATGCGTCGTCATAAATTGGAACGCCATCTTCGCGAATAGTTTTAGGTGATAAACGTTGCCAGTAAAGAACGTTGTACATACTGGTGGCATAAAAATTTAAGTCGGCATCTATGGTACTATGTGCTCCTTGCGCTTTCATTTTCGTTTCTCTGGTTTCTTCTTTTTGTATTATGCCATCACCATTTAAATCTTCCCAGAATAGCCATGGTATTTTAGCTACTTCTGTCCAATCTTTTGCTCCTGTTCTCCAGCTTAATGTAGACCATGAGTTAATAATGCCAGCGCAGGCATCAAAGTGGTCGCCACGACGCACCCATAGGAACTCACCGTTTATATGGTTACCGCCATAACTTCCACCTGAATGCATATACTGTTTGCCATTTTTTGCGGTGAAAACAATATTGTTAACCATATGCGGCCAAAAATATGGGGTATTTGGTTTTGCCTCAAACATAATAGCAGCGGGTTTTGATGTTTTTTTATCAAGGTCAATTTCCCATTCTACATTCTGACAATATACCCGGGTCGGGTCAGTCGGGTCCATACAGATAGGGGTGGATACGTAAGCCGGTCCAAACTTATCATCCAGCAGTTTGCCGGTTGCGGTATCCCATATGCTGATGCGTTTGGGTGAGAAATCATGTTCGGTAACCCATAATTTTCCTTTGCTATCAACCGCCATACCGCGTGGATTAAGCAAAGTATCAGGATCCCACTTGCCGGCACGTGCCGGGCTTACATTCCCAGTGATTTGAGGTGGGTTTTCCATGGCGCGACCACCGTTTTTACCGATTGAACTCAGGTATTTTCCGGCTTTATCAAAAATAGAGACATTCTGCAATTTGCCGATATTACTTACGTAAATTCTGCCATCTGGCCCCACAGTAACGGCTTGTGGTGCATCCAAATGGTCTGTCGCTAAAGCAACTACATCAGGTTTATCGTCTAAACCTGTAATTTTAACTATTTTACCGTCAGATATAGCTATTAAATCTGTACCCGCGGCAGTTAACCATGTTATTTTAGGTGCAGCAAATTTTGTAAGAATTTTTCCCTGTTTTGCGTCATACACATAAACAGTGTCCTTCGCGCCATCGGCAACATATAATTTGCCTTTTATCCACGCCATACCGGTACAGAAGGTAGCGGGGGTGGCAACAGGATTTACGGGTGGTTTTTCACCACGTTTAAGTTCAGGAACTATTTCACCGTTATGTTCTATCCACAGGTCACCCCGCAGGAAATTTGTTTGTTTACCATCCGACACGCCATATGCGCGAATCTGTTTATCCCCATCAAGGTATGCATAAACTAATTCACCATCTGTAGCTATATAGGAACCACCGACACGATACCCCCACTGTTTTTCACCTTTTGCGTTAACACCAATTAGCCCGGTACCGGCCTCGGAACCATCCCAGATTAACAGACCACGTTCGCCGGCAAAGCATATATCTGACGGACAACCCCAGTCACCACCCCAGGCACCTTTGCCATCCGGGGTATTATAGGTTGGGGTACCGGCATTGCTGACACCAAGTACCAATTTTGTTTT
>CAZNLA010000793.1:0-1737 GCA_964573385.1 uncultured bacterium | reverse complement strand
ATTAATCTTAAATTGAAGTTAACTAATACTGGGATATTTGATGACTCAATAGTTATCTATTCAAATACTGTACAAGGTCAAATGGCTATAAAATTGATGGGTGAGGTTACCCCTACTGGATTAATCCTCACCAAAAATAACTGTCCAGATCATCTTAGGTTTTCCAATTCTCCTTTTTTTATCCTTGACAGCATTTCGGTATTGTACAACGATTCGATGATAGTTGACCCTGGTTGTCTACTGTATTTTTGTAATAACTCCAATTTAACTTTGAAAGGATCTTTAATTGCAATAGGTAAGCCTGATAGCTTAATTACTTTTACTTCAAATTGTCCAAATGGTACTTGGAATGGAATCAATGCTTGTCAGCCACAAAATTCAATAGTGTGCCATTTTTGCGTCTTCTCGAATGCAATGGGTTCTGATAAGTACAATCTTCACAACATTCCCGCTCTCACATATGGTGGAGCAATTCTTACCAATCATAGTAAAATATTAGAATTAATAAATTGTACTTTTTGTAATAACCATTCAACAAACCAAGGAGGAGCATTATACATTGAAGGCGGCTCTTTTACCATTAATAATAATGCGTTTTTTAATAATAGATCCGGAGATGGTGGTGCGGTTTTTTTTGAATATTCTTCGGGGCACTTCATAAATAACACGGTTTCCTGTAATTCCGCAATTTGGAATGGAGGAGGTCTCTGCTGTTCTCGAAGTAGTCCTTTCTTAATAAATAATATTATTTCACTTAACACTTCACTAACTATTGGTCCTAATGTTTATGGCATAAGTAACACCGCCGGTAATTATATTGGCGGGGATCCATTTTTTGCAAATACTTTGGAAAATAATTTTAAACTGCAATCTATTTCAGATTGTATTGATAGTGGAAGTAATGATTCCGTATTCATCCCATATGGCTTGGATGGAAAAATAAGAATCTGGGATGGAAATAGTGATGGTATTTCAACAGTAGACATGGGTGCTTACGAATATGGGGCACCATTTTATTTTCCTAATGTGCCCTCAACAAGTACTTTACAAAATATGTCATTAGCAAATGGACAGACAAGATGTTATAATGCTACTGGGGTGATTACAGTAGCTGGATATGGATCCACATATACAGTTCAAACCGGTGCCAGTGCAACAATGATTGCAGGTCAAAACATCAAATACCTCCCGACGACAACTGTTCAATCCGGAGGATGTATGTGGGGCTACATCGCTCCATCTGGTCCTTGGTGCCAGACTCCATCAATGCCCGCAGTTGCTATGGCTCAAGAGGAAATACCCGATAATACTGCACAATCATCATTCAAAGTCTACCCCAACCCAACAAGCGGAAACTTTATCCTTGAATTAAAAGGCGAGGCAGATCAGGTAAAAGTGGATATCTACGGAATTTGGGGAGAAAAAATGTTAACTACAGTTCTAAATGGAGAACGCAAGCATGAGTTTTCGCTATCAGATAAGCCAGCTGGTATCTATTTTGTCCGCGTGATCTCTGGTGAGAAGGCTGAAACGATTAAGATCATCAAGCAGTAGGAATGATCATCCTACGCAACTACTGTCTTTTCTCCTAATATAGTGCAAGGCGAGCATTAAGGGGATTGAAATCCCAGCCTACCAAGGTTGAATACCACCTGTTTTAAACAGGTAACCCTTTATGCTGCCTTGGGTTGTCGTGCTGGCCTCTTATCTTGGTCAAGCATTCTTTTGATAATTAGC
>CAZNLA010000792.1:0-1743 GCA_964573385.1 uncultured bacterium | reverse complement strand
GCAATTACAGCGTGGAAGTATCCGTCGGCGATTACCGCGAATATTATTCATTCAACGTCCAGGCATACCGCAAACCAGAATTTTCCGCTTCGGTAACCATCCCCAATAAACATTATTTCGGAGGCGACGAGATTCCGGTCACCATTGCCGCTAATTATTATGCTGGTTCACCGGTGACAGGCGCCAAGGTGAATTATCAAGTGGTGTTTTACGACAACGGCAACCGGGTTCCCACTAATATAATGAATGCAATGGGATTGGGCATTCAGGCCAGCATCGGCATTGAAGAGCGTTTTAGTGGAACCGCCACATTGGATAAAGATGGCAAGTTTGTATTGAATATACCTACAAAAGTTGTGCCGTTATCACGAGAAATGAATGTGAATGCCTCCGTTACTGATTCTGCAAACCGTGAACAATCAGCCAAGGCTGGGACATCAATCAATTATGCAGACTTTTACCTGACTATCACTACTGAAAAACCACAGTATCTGCCCAAGCAAATGGCGACTATTATCGTTGTAGCCAGAGACCATGACAGCAAGCCGGTGATGACAAAAGCAACAGTGAAAGTAGTAGAAAACCTGACAGACCGAAATGGCCGCGGATATGAAAATGTTACTAAACTTAACGTGGTAACCAACAAAGATGGCAAAGGAACGGTGACATATACGCCAATGCATCCCGGCTGGTACGATTTGGAAGTATGGGCCGTTGACGGTAAGGGAAACGCCGTTTATTCTGAAGATGGAATAGATGTAGTAGAAAAACTCGACGTACCCACAACCCCCACATTGGAAGCATATTTCCTGAAAGGTAACTATAAATCGGGTGATATTGCTAAGTTGCATGTGACCAGTTCGCTGGTTGGCAATCCATATCTGCTAACTATCGAAGGCGAACAACTGTATAAAATGGAAGTGGGGAAGATATCTGCCAAGGAATTTAATATTGAAATCCCAGTAAAAGCAGAATACCTGCGCGGGGTATATATGAAGATGTATACAGTTAAAGACGGAGAATGTCATCGCATCAATACGAGTTTAACCGTACCTGTTAATAAAAAATTGCTTAATATCAAATTAATCCCCAATAAAACGGTATATAAACCGGGAGAAACGGCCAGTTATGATGTCGCTGTCACCAATTCAGTCGGCAAAGGCATCGAATCCGAAGTGGGTTTGAATGTGGTGGATGCGTCAATTTACGCCATTCAGGCAGACAATACACCGAATCCTTATGATGTTTTCTGGAATCAGCAGGGACAACGTGTAACCGATGACTATTCGTTGTCTAGTACTTATCCTGGTGGGGCATATCAGGTAGTGAATCAACTTCGCAGTTTTAATGACGTTGCTGATATTCCACTTGCCCAGAAATCAGCTCCACATGCTGAATTTAATATTTATCAATTAGATGGTTCAGGTCAAAATTCAACACAAGGCGTCTCTATCCGCCGCAACTTTGCCGATACTGCTTATTGGTCGCCGTCGTTAATTACTGACGCGGATGGCCATGGCAAGTTTACTTTCACTGTACCCGACACCCTTACCTCATGGCGCACTAATGCCTGCGCATTAACTGTCGATAGCAGCGGTGGCAAGACGAGTAATGATGTTAAGGTGAACCTGCCGTTGATGGTGCGACTGGCATTACCACGATTTTATGTGCAACACGATGAAGCGACGGCAACGGCGATAGTGCAGAACTACTCAGAAGTGGAAAAGACCGCCAAAGTCACCC
>CAZNLA010000791.1:0-1745 GCA_964573385.1 uncultured bacterium | reverse complement strand
TCGACGGAGATGTATTTCAGATTGTTGAGTTCCAGCACGTTAAACCGGGCAAGGGTGGGGCGTTTGTGCGTACCCGCATTAGAAAGTTTAAGACAGGCCAGGTTATTGATAAAACATTTCGCGCTGGAGAAAACATTGAAATTGCTCGTGTTGAACGTCGCAATATGCAGTTTTTGTATCGTGTCGATGATGATTTAACCTTTATGGATAACGAAACTTTTGACCAGGTTTCATTGACTGCTGACCAGGTAGGTGACCAGGTTAAGTTTCTGAAAGATAATTCAGATGTAGTTGTTGCCACCCATAACGATAAGTTATTGGGTGTTGAATTGCCTGATACAATTGAGGCTGAAGTTGTTCAGACTGATCCAGGTCTGAAGGGTGATACTGCCAGTGGCGGATCAAAACCAGCAACAATTGAAACCGGAGCGGTAATAACTGTGCCTTTATTCATTAATGAAGGCGATAAAATTCGCGTCGATACCAGATCATCAAAGTATATCGAACGTGTGAAATCGTAATGACAGATGGAGGAATCCTTGTGACATCACAATTTAATTACGAAAATGTAGAAGAACTGGTGCAGATGATGGAGCAATGGCAAGTTGGTGAGCTTCATTTGACGATTGCAGGTGAATCTGTAGATATAGTTAGACGTCCACCGGTAATGCAGGTATATGATGATTCCGCGGAAGGATGTGTATGTGAAGAAATTGAGCCTACACTAACTACTGAACCATCAGAGATATGCAGCACAATGGTAGGTATATTTCATCCGGCTAAACGCGGGGCAGTTAAATGCGGCGATGCCGTATTGGCAGGTCAGGTTGTTGGCAGTATAGAATTAATGCATGTGCCAACTGATTTAGCGTCGCCAATAAGTGGTACAATATGTGAAATACTGGTAGAAGATGGTGCCGGAGTAGAATACGGCCAGGTTCTGATGCTGGTAAAACCATATCCGGAGGTTGACGAAAATGAAGCAGCCATGTTATCTGCACCGTCGCGCTGAAATAGTTAAGATATTTTTTTACATTATTGCACTTGCGGTCATTCCACTAATGTTAGCATCTTGTTTTAACAAGAAAGAAGCCGCACCCGCACCTGCGCCAACAGGATCTGTTGATCGGACAGAAGGGGGGAATGCCCCCGGACAAATTACTATGCAACCGGCACAGTCAATACCCGGTAGGGCAGTACAAAAAGCAATAAGTGAAAAATGCAAAGAAAATTTGCGTCAGATACGAATGTCAATTTTTGCTGATAAAGATTCAAATGGTGGTTCATATCCTGCTACCCTTGGTGACGCCGTAAAAGGCGGTGGATATGTTACCAGTTGTCCTATCGGTCATGAACAATACACCTATGACCCGGAAACGGGTAAAGTAAATTGTCCGCATCCCGGGCATGAAGTTTATTAAATCTAACGGTTGAGGATAAAATAAGTGTTTAACAAAATCCTCGTCGCCAACCGCGGCGAAATTGCAGTACGCGTTATTCGCGCTTGTCGCGAATTAGGCATAAAAACTGTTGCCATTTACTCACAGGCAGACGCGCAGTCGTTGCATGTAAAATTGGCTGATGAGTCAGTTTGTATCGGGCCGCCACCTAACCGTGACAGCTATCTGAATATACCGAATATCGTTACAGCAGCGATAATTACTGTCTGTGATGGGGAACGACCCGGGTTCGGCAACGCATACGAAACCGTGGACTTTGCCGAGAATTGCGCAATTCGTAAAACA
>CAZNLA010000790.1:0-1748 GCA_964573385.1 uncultured bacterium | reverse complement strand
ACCATTTTTTAAACTTTTCTTCATCCTGACCATATCCTGCAACAGTTATGTAATTGATTAACGCGTCATACCATACATATATCACCAGACCTTCTGCACCGGGCATATTTTCTGGTACAGGAATTCCCCATTCGGCTTTACGGGTAATATTCACATCGCGAAGTCCACTTTTAATGAATGAAACAACTTCATTTTTTCTAAAATCTGGCTGCAACCAGTTAGGGTTGGATTCAATATAATCAAGTAGTGGTTGTTGATATTTGCTTAATCGGAAGAAATATCCTGGTTCTTTCATCCATTCAACACTACGGTTGCAATCCGGACATTTACCTTCATTTAGTTGTGATTCCATGAAATGCGTTTCGCAAGGGATACAATACCAACCTTCATATTCGCTGTAATAAACATCACCATTCTTATATAGAATTTCAATTAAGTTTTGTACTGCTTTAAAATGTCGTGGTTCAACCGTGCGGACAAAATCGTCATAACTTATATTCATCTTTTGCCATGTATCTTTAAAAGAAGCGGCCATTTGCTCAACAAATTGTAAAGTATCAATACCTTTTTCTGCCGCTACTCTTGCTACTTTTGTAGCATTTTCGTCAGTACCGGTTGAAAATAGGACATCGTCACCAATCATACGATGAAATCGTGCGATTACATCGGCAGCAACAGTTGGATACGCAGTGCCAATATGCGGAACATCATTTACGTAATAAATAGGAGTGGATACATAATATTTTCCCACAGATAAACTCCTCTATGCCAGATAAGTTATACTGGCAGGTCAATTTTACCATAAATCAATAATTGGTTGAAGGTAGTTTGAAAATTGATTAATAAAAGTGAAAACGATAGATAGTTATCTACTAATTTTATTTTTTAGAGATTGTAATCTGGATATTTATAATATTTTAAGATAATTCTACCATTACTGAAAAATGCCGTTTGCATCTAATCATTATTTTACAAAAAGGTAAACAGTGACTTTTGCAGTAATTAATTATTGCTTGAATAATTACAAGCAATAATATTTTAAGGATTCAATATGCCTAAAATTTCTTTAATTGGCGCGGGAAGTACCGTTTTTGCCAGAAATCTGATGTCGGACTGTTTGTCATATCCGGCTTTAAATGAAGCAACTTATGTTTTATATGACATTGATGAAGCAAGATTAGCAACATCATATAAAATGGCACAGAAAGTAGCTAAAAGTTGGAATGCCAACCCGAAAATCATTGCAACTACTGACCCATATGTTGCGTTGGAAGGTGCAGATTACGCAATTAATATGATTCAGGTTGGGGGTTATGACCCTTGTACTATTACAGACTTTGAAATTCCTAAAAAATATGGTTTGCGCCAAACTATTGCTGACACTCTGGGGATTGGTGGTATTTTCCGTGCTCTCAGAACTATACCTGTAATGATTGATTATGGCCGTATAATGGAAGATGTTTGTCCGGACGTTACATTTTTAAATTATGTAAATCCAATGGCAATGAATACTTGGGCAATGTTTGCTGGCACTGATATTAAAACTATAGGGCTTTGCCACAGTGTACAGGGCAGTCACCATCATCTGATAAGAGCATTGGGGATTGATCCTAAAGAAGTAAATTACACTTGTGCCGGCATTAATCATATGGCATTTTATTTGACATTAGACCATAAAGGCGAAGATTTATATCCGCGTATTTTTGATAAAGTCGCATCTGGCGAATACAGGCCGGATTGGGATAAAG
>CAZNLA010000789.1:0-1795 GCA_964573385.1 uncultured bacterium | reverse complement strand
GTATCGATATAACCAGCAGGCATCAGTAATTGAAGCACATATTGTTTCGGTTCAAATTTCCCTGGTGTTGTATAAAATGACTTTTCTGTAGGAACCGGGAATTTTACCTGGTCAACCGGCAAAGGTTGCGACCCCGGGAAGGTTACTACCATTGGTTTTGGCGCAGAAGAAATTTTTAAATCTTTTGATGATAATTTACCTGTCTTCGGTTGTACAGGCTGATTACCTATATAATATTCGCGGAAAATTGTCGCTTTTGCGGCTTGGATTTGTGGGGTTAATTTATCTTCCGGTAAATTATCCAAAGCGCGAATACCAGCCAAAATACCATCAATATCAGCAGCCTGAATAACCATTGTAGGTATTTTTGCCCCAAATGCCCAGTGAACCCCCTGCACTATTGCGCGACCGGTGCCCGGGAATACTGATGATACTCTGGGCCACAAAATACCAGTTGTGTCCAGCGATTCTGCCATCGGGTTATCGCTGATAATTTTCCCTTTTTCATCTTTTAATCCGGCAATATCAAGTAATATCAATGGCTTATAAAAACGATATCCGGATATAGCACTATCCCAATCATTACCATTTAATGTCTCGCGTTTAATTTTGCCGATTGCCTCGCCTTTTTCCGCCTTGCTGTTATCCGCGATTTGTAATGGTGTTAATGAATAACCGATGGTATACGTGTTTACTTCCGGTTTTACACGGACATCTGCATTAACTCCACGTTTTTCCAATACCTTTTTTAATTCTTCAACTGCAGGCATATATGCTAAACTTTTTGGTGAATCAAATATCGGCACTACAACTGTTGCCCCCTTAGCCAGCATACTTTCAAGCAATGCGCGTTCACGTACTATCACAGTGTCTGTCATTGATGTCGTTAATATCGCAGCTTTTGCGGCAGACACATTAACCGGTAATGATGCTACTGAACCATTAAGTTGAGACCTGACAGCAACCATCCACTTGCCAACAGGCGCGTTAACAGGTAAAGGTAAGGATATAGCAAATGTACCATCCGCGGATGTTGCCCGGTAAAATTCCTGATAGACAGTGCCATCCGGACGACTTAATGTGATATTAAACGGCAAAACCGCATTAACTTTTTTCTTTTTAGCGTCATTAAACTCTACCTGAATATCCATCGTGTTACCAGCAACTACTTTTTGTGTTACAGACAATTTTATTGCGGCGATCTCCCGGGATAATATCGCGTATAATCGCGCGGTTGTATGGGTAAGGTCACATACAATCGGTTTTACAAATCCAAGCGCCTGTTCATCGGTACAATCATAAATCGCGGTTTGTTGCGGTAATGACTTTGACGGTAATAACGTCTCTTTTACCTGATACCAATCCGCCTGATTCTTAATATGGGAATCGTTAATAACAACAATATATTTCGCGTCTGCACCACCATCCAATTGCATAACTGTTGCTTTTGCCGCGACACCTTTTTCTGATGTGTAACAGGCATGTCCGGTATCACCCAATGCGGTAGTAAACGCTTTTGCCAATTCCGGATGCCAACGTTCATACAGAATGGTGTCATTGTCACCATTTACCATATTTGGTGATCCCCAACTATGCGGTTTTCCCGGTTGAGTGAAAGAAAAACTGTAATTTATTTTTGCCGCGTCCGGGAAAGACACCGTCGTTGACCCATCTATTAATAATTTACCACCCTGTTTGATATATGTCGTGATACCGGCATTCACAGATGCCGGTAATGGCATAGTCTGTCCAATAATTATCAGTGCTTTCACATCTTTAATATTATTTGCCTGAA
>CAZNLA010000788.1:0-1799 GCA_964573385.1 uncultured bacterium | reverse complement strand
CGAGATTTCTGAATGTGACTGGAGTTCAGACGTGTGCTCTTCCGATCTCGTTCAACACTTACTGACAATTGGCGTCTGTCTACTTTAGGCTGAAATTCAAAACCGAATTTGCCCGGATATAAACTTAGTAAAGTCCACATTGCGAATATTGTAAGAATCGGTTTTACAACACCACCGGCAGTTTCGCGTTTATCATCTTTTATTACCCGTGATAAATTAATAGCGATGATAGTCAGTGAAATCATTAGACCCCAGGTGGTTATATATGGTACCGCGGTTTGAAGTGTCTTCATTGCGATAGCCTGTAATCCACCCATTAAAATAATGGTTAATGGTATAGCGATGAAACCAAAAATCCATCTTAACGCACCACGGAGAGAACTTACCCCGTACCATATTAAAGCTACTAATATAACAGCAATTATTAATGCCGGTAGCAGTTTTGGCAATTGCTCCGCGGTAGGTTTTGGGACAGCAATAGATATACTTGCCAGCAAAGTCATTATCCCGATACAAATTACTGCCGGTCTGTAACATAATGCCCAATCAAGTACTTTTCTGTATGTCTGGTCGATTCCGCCATACATCTTTTCCCATAAATTAACAAACTTCTTAAATAATCCGGGTTGTTCATTTTCTTTTTCATCTTCTGTCTCTTCTTCATCCTTGCTTTTTAACCATCGTGATGCCAGCATAGGGGTAAGGGTGAATGACATTAATAATGAGAATAAAGTTGCGGTAGCAATAGTGATACCGAATTGGCGGAAGAATTGACCAACAATTCCACCCATAAACGCGATTGGTATAAATACCACAACGTCTACCATGGTAATCGCCATGGCGGCAAGCCCAATTTCCGCGCGTCCATTAAGTGCCGCGTCATGCGGTGATTCACCCATCATAAGATGCCGGTGAATATTTTCAAGTACCACAATAGAGTCGTCAACCAAAATACCCACAGATAATGATAACCCCATCATGGACATCATGTTAAGTGTAAATCCAAGTCCATTCATAATCATAAAGGTGGCAATCATGGAGGTTGGGATGGCGAGTGCGACGATAAATGTTCCACGCAAACTGTGCAGGAACAGGAAAACAATAAGAACAGCCAGCATTGCGCCTTCAGTTAAAGATGCGTATACATCATCCAAAGTATCTTTGATGAAGGTTGACTGATCCATTGATACATTTATTTCATAATCAGCAGGCAAAATCGCCGGTACGCCGGTTGACCATTTGCTTCCCAATTTCTTGTAATTTTCTTTACCTTCAGTTGTGTATGGCCTTCCGGTCATATCTTCCAAAGCAACCTTAACCAGGTCTACCACTTTAACTGTATTACCATCGGACTGTTTCTGTATAGTAATTGCCACACTTGGTTTCAGGTTTACTCTGGTATATACTGTTGCCTTTTTAATATCATCAGATACAATGGCTATATCGCTGACTTTTAAGTTTGTATTTCCCATAATGTTGGGGATGCGAACATTATAAACTTCGTCCGGAGATGTAAATTCTCCCATTACCCTTACCGCGGATGTGCGGGTGTATTCTTCTATCGAACCGGATGGAATATTTAAATTTTCTGACCGGATAGCACTGACAACCTGCAAAATATTTATACCATATGCTTCCAACCTATTCTTATCTACTGCTACTTTTATTTCCCGGATATCACCACCGGTTACAGTTACCGCGCCTACGCCAGATAATTGACTTAACTTGTCTTTAATAACATCGTCAGTTGTTTCGCGTATTTCTTTGGATGAACGGCTTTTTGAACCGACTGACAGTGA
>CAZNLA010000787.1:0-1807 GCA_964573385.1 uncultured bacterium | reverse complement strand
TGATTAATGGAACATCAACTGCATTCAGGATCGATTTTACCAGTTCGACTGACTCTGCTGCAGTCCGGTTTCCCTTTTCAGGGTGCGTACCTTCCAAGCGGACGCTTATGAGGTCGGCTCCATATTTTTCAACACAGACTTTTGCCATCTTAGCAGGGTCTTCCAATAAATCTCCATATATTTCTTTCAGGACGACCGGATATTTTTCGCTCACTTTATCAAAGACCTCCATGGCAACTAAAGGCCTGTTTGGCATTTTCCCTTCCCATAAATGAAATGGCATACAAGTCTCACCACCTATTTTATAGGTGATGCCCCGGGAGCCACCTTCAGATTTAGTCGCACCAAGTTTTACCTCCCAAACGGGAACAGCACAGGTTTCAATTGGAACAACAAATGATTTAATTTCACTTATTCGTTCACTTGCCAGCGGGGCTTCTACTTTTAATGGAGAAGATCCGACCTGAATTGGGAGAGCTGAAGCTTCAGTAGCTGCAATAGTTGTTCCTAAGAATTTATTGCTTAATGTATTAATGATATCAGTAACTATTTCTTTTTGAATAGTTGCCTTTAGTTCACTTCTTAATTCTGCTATTATTTGGGACTTGATTTGTTCAATCGTATCTGCCGTTAATCCGATGCTTTTATCTTCTTTCTGCCCGGCCTGACTAGCTGGTTGCGGTACTTCAACTGTTTGCTCAATTTCTTCAACAACCTTCTCCGCAACGCCACCAATTGATTCAGCAAAATCTGACATTTCTTCCATTTCGAGAGCAGGATGGCCAACTTTGCTTAAGTAATCGCGAATTTCCTGGGTATCACAGCCTATCGATTCATCAGCGATTTTATCAAGCAGATCAGGAACGCCGATTTCATCAAAGCGTTTGTTCAAGTCGGCGGCAAGTAACTGTTTTAGTTCTTTTGGCATCCATACCAGCCGTTTAAATCCACCCTCAGCAAATAAAAATTTTCTGGAAGTCAAAAACACTTTTCCAATGCCAATAAACCCCGGAGTCTGTTGTCCACCGCCAACGCTTCCGGCCAGGTTGGAGAAGGTCATTCCGACCGGTGTTTCACCCGGATATTCCCGGTTAACCACCATCACCCCATTTAACTCCGGTACATATGCGCAAATTGCCTCAAAGCACCCGCAACTCGTCATTGGCTTATGCATAATGGAGTAGGCGCTGAAACTTTCAATGGCTTTATGCGAGTTTTTATAGACATATTCATTTATCCCTTCCCACACACCCCTGACAGGATCAAGCGACTTCCCCTTTTTGATAGGCTGGTTTGGACCGGTTTCATCAATCTCGAAAGCAGCTTTCCCGTCTAACCAATTGTAGGCGCCACACAAGCCCAGGCGTTCAGGGGTAATAACACAAACATGGTCTGGGGCAAATGATTGACACAACAGGCAGGAATAAAAAGTATCTACCGATTCATCGGTCATCGCTTCCAAACGCCGGTTTCTTTCGTCATAGACCTTCCGCGCGATTTCCAATCTTCTGTCAACTTCTGCCTGAACAGTGATCAGAGTAACTTTAACTTTATCAACGATTGCAGGATACTCAGACAACATCTTGGCATGCAAGATCTCACCGTAATGACGAAGTCTCAGTCCGTTGGCGAATCCCGATTTCGAAACCCGGGTCCACATGATATCTCGTTGTCCCATATGCCAGATACCTTCCGCGCCATTTAATAAATGATGAATTTGCCGCTCCAGGATGGGTTCAAAGTCTCCCTGCATTTTACGCCCGGCTGCTTCAACCCAAATAGCCAAAGGAAGTGCGGCGCCTTCTTC
>CAZNLA010000786.1:0-1817 GCA_964573385.1 uncultured bacterium | reverse complement strand
GCTTCGACAGGCTCAGCGACCGGTCACTGAGCCTGTCGAAGTGACCTTTAGCGAATATTTTGTTAATTGCCTCCGTGCAACTCTGTGTCTCCTCTGTGATTCTCTGTGTAACTAAAGAGGTGGTAGAACATGTCATATATCGGTATAGACAAAGGTGGCACCCGCCACACATATGCACTTGCAGATGCAGCAGGTGAGATATTGCTGACATTTCAACGCAACACCCCGCGTGATGGCACTGCGAAACAGGAGATTATTTCTATTTGCAGTGAGATAAGTGGTTTAATTGCTGATGGAAACACACGTTTTGACCCGGTAAGCAGAATTGCCATCAGCTTTGGTGGTCCTGTTGACGCTTCCAAGGGTGAAACGATAATGAGTCACCATATTGTAGGATGGGAACATATTCCGATATGCGCTATTATCGAAGAAAAATTTAATATTCCGGTGGTTTTAGACAATGACGCAAATTGTGGCGCGTTGGCGGAATGGAAATTTGGTGCTGGTGTCGGCATAGATGACCTTGTTTATATAAACGTCGGAACCGGAATCGGCGGTGGCGTTGTCGCTAATGGAAAACTGGTGCGCGGTGCCCATGGTGTTGCCGGCGAAATCGGCCATATTGTTCTTAACCCAAACGGTCCGGCCTGTACCTGTGAACGCCACGGTTGTCTGGAATCATATGCGTCCGGACGCAATATTGAACGACGATATTGCGAGTTGACTGGTGCACATGAATCAATAAGCGGTCAGGAAATATTTGCCCGTGCTGCTGAGGGAGAAAAAGAAGCGTTGGCAATAATTTGGGAAACCGCGGAATATTTAGCTCATGGCATATCGCTGGCGGTGGGGATTCTTGACCCGGATATAGTAATAATCGGCGGTGGTTTATCCGAAGCCGGAATATTGCTGTTTGGCCCATTGGATGAAGCCCTTGCGCGATACGTAATACCGCAAATGGCAGGTATCAAGGTAGTTCCTGCTAAATTAGGTTACGAATGCGGTGTTATAGGCGCAATTGCGTTGGCGATGCACGTGCAATAAACACAGATACTGATAAGAAATTTTGACATGATTAACATGATTTTAATGGTCACTTCGACATTCTCAGTGACCATTAAACTTTCTTTATCTTAACTAAAAATAAATGTGATAAATTTATAGTGTCGCTGCTCTATGGCGATATATCAATAATATTGCAATATATAAGAAATTTTAGATGCAAAGCAGCGATACTTTAAAAAACATGTTAATCATGTCAAAAAAATCACAAACAAGGAAAACCATGGCTGATAGCACCGACAATAAGCTATACCGCACCATAACCCTGAAGGATATCGCCAAACATTGCGGGTTTGGGGTCGGTACCGTGTCGATGGCACTGCGCGACCACAACGCTTTTCCCGCGGAAACCACCAATGCTATCCTAACCGCCGCAACCGAATTGGGTTACGACCCATCACGCCAGCAAAATGCCCGTCGCCTGGTGATGAGCAGGTTTGGCAAACGTGTAATAAACCATCTTATCGCACTATTTGTCCCCCACCAGTTTTATCGTGCCACCTATTACACAGGCATATTTGATGGAATTATGGAAGTAATGAACGAGGAAGGTTTTGGGTTAATGACGGTTAACGCCTCTCCCGGTGGTTTGGACGAATTGCCCCCGAGTTTTAACCGCGGCGAGATTGACGGTGTGATATCAATTGTCGGATGGCAGGCATCACAGGAGATATTGCAGCATACCCGGCGACCATCACCCAGTGGCCCAATCCCCATGGTTTCAATGCTTGCGGCCCTGCCGGATTCTTCCACCG
>CAZNLA010000785.1:0-1828 GCA_964573385.1 uncultured bacterium | reverse complement strand
TCTTGCTCTCATCCGTAGGTGATGATATCTCCAATGCAAACGCGAAACAGTCAACTACCCAATTTGACAAATCTATAGTAAAACCACGGTCATCATGAAGACGTTTTACCAATTGAGATTTCAATAAAGCGATTGGCAACACGGTATTATTTAATAAAACAGAATGAATATTTTCTTCTGCCGCACATACCATAATATTTGTTTCGCGCTTATACTGCCCCTTGCAATAATCATTCAATAAACCGCGCAACCGCAACGGTTCATCAAATAAACTGCTGCCATTTTGTTTTACAATATCTTTAAGGGTATTTTGCAAGATATCAGAATTATTCATAAATATATTATCCATTATAATTTTATTACATCATGTTTAATAGTATCATACATAATTAATAGCGTATAATACCTTCCTCACCACCGAAATTAATTTTTACGTTTGCGGTTAGTGGTAACGTCTTATCATTTTCAACATCTTTAATCATGCCATCAGCACTGGTAACTACCCATTTCTCCCCTGATACATTCTTTAATCCCCAAATATTAGGATTGTTAGAATTTCTTACAACATCACCAATCGGCCTGGAAAAATCATATAATTTTCGAGAATTGACATGATGCGGATATATCAATGTATGATGATTAAGCATGACAATGCTATTATTATTGAACTTTATCCTGAAAGGCAGCGAGAGTTGTTGATGACAATGCCAGCATTTACCGGGATTACCATTGTTTTTTGCTAAAGCATGGCTATCATAAAAATTTTGGGCTTTGCAACTGCAATAAAATACAGAATCACGCAACCTAATCATTGTTGACCGCCAAACAGTATCCATCACGCGTCCATGATCTGGATTTTTTATGCCGATGGTAAATGCCTGAGTGAATAAATCCCGAAGAAAAGTCGGGTAAATATTCCAAAATATTATCGCGTTATCATGAATACCTTTAACCGGATGATTGGAATCATCATCAGGATCATATATAAAGGTTGCCTCGCTGCCATATAACTTATTTTTTGCCGCAAGATCAAATGCATGTATATCTGATTCCTTTTTTCCGTGCAAAGGATGATGAATTATGAGCATATAAAATAATAATACTGACAATGAATAAAGGTCTGTCTGAATGCTTGAACGGGCAGAACGTGTTACTAATTCCGGTGCCATAAAACCAATAGTAGCTGGTTGTGATTCCGAACCGGTAACCACGACATTATCATTGTCACAAATCCGAACTTCACCAGTAATGGGATCAAAAAAAATATTCCCCTGATTAATATCGCCATATGCAAAACCTTTGCAATGCAGTTTATTATATTCATTAGCTAAATTAAAACCTGCTGTTGCCAAAGTGATAAAATCAGGTTTTATTCGTCTGCTTAGCAGATCTGCCAGTCCTTTAAACCTTTGTTCGCGAAGCGGCATCAAATAACCATAGGAAGATGAAGACTTATCGGTAAGCATCTCCAAGGGCCAAAGAAAATGTTCAGAAGGCGACCCTTTTCTGATAATAGTTTCCAAGCGATCTCGTAATCCGCGGTCTTTTTGAATTGTCTGCGGAAAATACCATTTAACAGCAAAATGTCTTCCATCTATCTCAGCCTGATAAACTTCTCCCTGACCACCACCTGCAATAAATTTTATGATTTTACATTTGCTGTTAGTTGAAGTCGCAAAAACATATTGATTTTCTTTTAATAACTGATTCATTTTTTCTCCACGCTATTAATACCATCAGAGGTAATCTCCAGCGAAAATAGTTTATTCAAATCAGGCAATTGCAAAACCCAATGTATTGCGAGCATCTTGCTCGCAAATATCCGAGC
>CAZNLA010000784.1:0-1829 GCA_964573385.1 uncultured bacterium | reverse complement strand
CAACAGTGGGCGTTTACGACAGGGAACTCGATACGGTCTAGTCCGGCACTCGGTGCTGATGGAACAGTCTACGTCGGGTCATGGGACGGCAAATTATATGCTATTGGAAGTGGAACACAAACCACGGCGATTACCGTTACTGCGCCTAATGGTGGTGAACAGTGGCAGGTGGGAACAGCAAAGAATATTACCTGGACATCAAACGGTGTCACTGGCAATGTTAAAATTGAGTTATTTAAAACCGGAACACTGGATAGTGTCATTGCTGCCAGTGTAACCAGTAATGGATCATACAGTTGGACAATACCGGCTACACAAACAGCAGGAACCGACTACCGTGTCAAAGTTACTTCTGTCGCTGACACTAAAGTATTTGACGATAGCGACGCTGACTTTACCATTACTGCTAAGGCGACTCCTCTCGGCGTGCCAGTACAGGTATCACCAGCAAATAATGCTGTCAATATTAAAAACCCGACCACCCTTGTCTGGCAACCGGTATCCGGTGCTGTCAGTTATGAATATCAATTATATAGTACTGCCAGTGCAACTGTGCCGGTAGAGACTAATATCGTAACCACGACATCAGCGGTTATACAATTAGCACTTACAGATGGCACCAAATACAGTTGGCGGGTGCGGGCAACCAACACCAGCAGTACCAGTGCGTATTCACCATTATGGTCATTTACTACAATTATCCCGGTGGTTCCTTTGGATGCACCAACACTTATCTCACCGGCAGATGGTGCCATTGATGTGCCATTGAATACATTATTCACCTGGTCATCAGTGACAAATGCTATCGCTTATGACATTGATATTTCTACAACTGCTGATTTTAGCAATAAAGCTACGTTATCAACAATAAAAACCAATCTCAGCGCAACCCTTGCCAATGTCACTGTATATTACTGGCGGGTGCGCGCAAAACAGGGAAATAATATCAGTCCGTGGTCAACCACCAATACCTTCACCACCGTCGCCTTTGTCCCGACATCCGGCCTGGACGCGGCAATTGGCAACTCTAAAGTTGGTAGCATAATGATGGGTACCGGGGTTATAAATAACACCGGTGATATGCAGACAGTGCAGTTAGATATGCAAATTAATCGCCAGAGTGAATTTTACATCACCATAAAGAACACCGGAAATGTACCAGACAATTTCCTTATTTCCAGCACATCCACCATCGGCAGCAAATGGCGGGTGAATGTATTTGATATAAGCGGAATTAACCGCACCCTGAAAGTATTCACCGGCGGTTGGTCGTCATACAGCGTAAAACCCGGCGAAAGCGTGCAGATAATGCTGAGATTCGCCGCCGCAAGCGGACAGGTAATCGACGAAGCCAACCCGCCAACCCAGTCAGTAACCATTACTGCCCAGTCATTAAAAGACCTGTATAGCGGTTCCACAACACCTGCATCAGACACCGTGGTTGGTACAGTGGTGTTGGTTAAGAGGTTTGGGCTATAAAATTAGGAATTACGAATTACGAATTACGAATTACGAATTACGAAAATAATTAAAAATTAAAAATGTAAAATTAAAAATTATTTTTGATTGGTAGTAAGTCGATTTCAGACGATTGTTACCGAACTAAGTTGCCGTTCTTCCCCTCTCCAACGGGGAGGGGATTGAGGGGTGGGGCTTTAAAATTGCAAATTGTAAATTGTAATTTGCAAATTAAAAATTATTTTTGATTGTAGGTAAATTGATTTCAGACGATTGCTGTTGATTATTCTTAACCCAAATAAATTGGACAAGTATATAATTTCCATCATCAATTAAATCTATTACGCTTTGCTCCCTCCGTCACTGCGGTG
>CAZNLA010000783.1:0-1838 GCA_964573385.1 uncultured bacterium | reverse complement strand
ACTAAATGATGGGCATATAATGAATTGGTGGGATGGGGTTTACCGAATACTTACATTATTTGAACTTATCGGGAAGAATACCGAATTAAAAGGGAAGGTTCTTAAGATTTCCCGTGTTATTTCGCCTACCTCGCAGGAAGTTAACAGATACGATTTAGAGTGGGAGTTACAATAAATGGCTGAACCAAAATATGTCAAATATTGTCCATTATGTGGAAAAGAAAACGATATATATCAGGCATTTTGCGGTAAATGCGGCGATGGTGATTTGTCATCTGTCTCTGTTGAAGTTGTTAATGCCAGCAATATTGTCGCGGAAGAGATTGCCATAGAAATAGCGCCATCTGCTGAACCGGAAGTTAACAATACCGCAAAAGTTAATGAAGCAAGAAAAATTGTCATAGAATCAATAGACGACCCAACCATGCAATTTATCGTTCAGGAAAACCAGTCTGTGGGCAGAAACAATAAGGCAGAAGTAATTGTTTCAAAGGTAGCAAAATCAGAATGGATATCCGGACGACACGCGCTATTTACCAGACGTGGTGAAAAATGGTATATACAGCATGTGGGAAAAACAAATTATATTATTGTTGATAACGAGAAATTCAGCGAAGACGAAGAAGTGCCAATTTACAATGATTCCATCATCGCACTTTCGTTATCATTATTCAGGGTGAAAATAAAGTAATATGACAGATCAAACCAGACGTGTAGGTGATGATAATACCAGACGGGTAAACGATAATGAATTAGCGACGCGCCATATCGACGCGGAAGATTACGCTAATCAAAGTACCGTTCTGCCGTTGGGTGTGTTGGCGGTCGGCACTGTTATTTGTAATGAATATACCGTTATTAAGACTGTCTTCCCGCAGGAATCCACCCGTCCCGGCCTGTATCTATGCAGTTCCAAATATGGCGATGTTATGGTTAAAGTAGCGGCGATGATGTTCCCACCCCGCAAAGATTTGTGGGAGAAATTGCCGGTACTAAAGCACCCGGGTGTAATAGCCACCCATGAAGTAATACAACAGGATGAATATTATTACGAAATACAGGAATATTGTAATGGTGGCACCCTGGCAGACCGTGTGCCGATGGTGGGTGAAAAAGCAGTTGAAACATCGCCGAACTGGATAATGACGGTGATGATGCCGCAAATTAACGAATCACTGAAATATTTACACAGTCAGGGAATAATTCACCGCGATATAAAACCAGCCAATATCTACGCTAAAGTTGGTAATGGCACAGAAAAGTTAGTGCTGGGTGACTTTGACATATCATCAGTAATGGAAGGCAGCAAAACATCACGCGATACCCAACGCATGGCAGGTACCTGGATTTACACCGCACCTGAGGCTTTCCCGCGATATGTTGATGATAACGCGTCCGGCAAGGTGGGCAGAATATCACGCGCCTGCGATTATTACTCACTGGGGATAACCATCATTGAACTGCTTTCCGGTTCCACCAGTTTGCATCAATCAAAACTGCCGGATTTATTCGATTTTTACCTGCAGGGTGGCGCGGTTGAGATTCCCGGGGGATTGCCGGGAAAACTGAGCATGTTGCTACGGGGATTACTTATTCGTAACCGGCGAACACGTTGGAGCACAGAAGAAGTAGACCGATGGTTAAATGACTGTAATATAGATGCTGATATGATGAAAATTGCCAGTGACCAGTCATACCAGTTGGCACAGGCAAACCGTCCATATAAAATAAATAACAAAATAGTGGTAGATTTACCCGGTTTGTCTGACCTGATGTTTGAAGAACAGGATTCAGCGATTGAGGATATCATTACTTCTGAGGTGTTAATTAATTGGATA
>CAZNLA010000782.1:0-1841 GCA_964573385.1 uncultured bacterium | reverse complement strand
CACTGAAGGATATGGTGCCATCAAAAGTTGTAACTTCAGTATCCTGTTGCTGTTCATCGCCATTTTCATCTACCCAAAACTTAGTCTTTGCGGTTTTGTCTTTGCCTTCGTAAATAAACATGGTGCGTAATTTGTATTCGCCTTCACTAACACGTTCAAATATACGTATGGCGTTTGATCCATGAATCCAACCCGGCGCAACTGCCAGATATACCTTGCCGTTTACGCCTTTGCCGTATCGGGATACTTCCATACCATCGCGGGTAATGGTACCGGTAACTGTGCTTAATCCGGTCTTTGCATCCAGTTTCCATTCCACGCCGTTACCAACCATTATATTCGGGTCAGTTGGACAAATTGCTCCGCCCAACGCGCCATAAGTGGTGGGACCAAACAGTTCTTTTACCAATTTACCACTGGTTGTATTCCATACGCTAACACGTTTTGGATTATAATCTGCTTCGGCAACCCATAATTTGCCTTCTCCATCTATTGCCATTGCACTTATGAATGCCATACCATCTGCGGTCCATTTGCCGGATAACGCGCGGCCACCACTGCGACCAATGGTAGATATCTCTTTACCGTCTGCACCAAACACCACTACCTGGTTTTTCGGTGCGAGCAATCCAACGTATATTTTGCCATCTTTGCCTGCTGCCACGGCGCGGGCATTCTGTAATCCCTGTATCAGCGGTTTTGATTCGCCGGTTTCGATGTTTAACGCTAATACATCAGAACTATTGGAGATGACTAAAGCGCTTTTGTCACCGGTTATTTTAATATCAGATGGCGCGGTTACAGTAAATTTATTTACCACTTTACCGTTTTTACCATCAAGAACCAGTATAGTATTCGCGGCACTGAAAGTAAGGTATAACTTGCCACCTTTTGCGTCTAATCCATTTGCTTCCCCAGGTGCTTTCCCTTCCGGCCAGATATTTTTAATAAACACATCCGGTGAACTGTCTGTACCTGCCCATGCGGTAAATCCACCTTTTTTACTATCCAACCTGAAGATATTGCCGCCCCAATTTTGCGCGTAAACAGTGCCATTATCAACAGCAATCAGGTTAGCACCGGACATACCGGCACGGCTTCCCTTCCATACCACATTACCTTTAAAATCAGTAGCTACAATAGCTTTTCCCGCTTCCGCGCCACTCCAGCCAAGGTATACTTTTTCGTTATCTACAGCACAGGCACTCGGAGCACCATGGTCGCCACCCCAGTTGGAAGTTGGGGTTGAATCCCACGGTGCGTTGCCGGAATTACCTGCCCATCCGACTAATTTTAACCCGACTCCGGTGTGCCAGATTGCTTCCCATTTGTATTCACCCTCAACAACCGGTTGTCCCGGGTTGCGCCAGTTTGTTGTTTTTAAACCGTCCCACAAAACAGTATGTTTACCCTTTGTGTAAAAAGCACAGTTAAGTAACTGCCTGACGACTGTATCACTGTTATCTTTAATTAGTAATGAAATATATCCATCCTGTGGCATATTAAAGGTGATTTTCTTGAATCCTTTCAACTCTTTAACCTTAATAATTCCTGTCCAGTCCACTGATGGAACACCTTTATCCATGTTTACCGGAAATTCCCGCGCATCGGAAAGTCGTATCGGTCGCGGGGTAATTTTTCCTTTAGCCTCCAGAAATCCTGATCTTCAAGATCCATTAGACATGAAAGTGAATACACGGTCTGGTGTCATTCCTGGCTTGAAATTATCTTTCATTGACAAACGACCATTTAATCCAATAGTAACATTGAGTTCAAATGTTATTATAATGTCATCTCCGGGCTTAAATGTAGCAACTTCTTTTGCTAAAAACATCCATGGA
>CAZNLA010000781.1:0-1841 GCA_964573385.1 uncultured bacterium | reverse complement strand
AATGATGGGCATAAATGAATTAGAAAGATGGGGTTTACCGAATACTTACAAAAATCTGACTTTTTTGTCTGGATTTGGTTATTAACAGCCTAATAAAAATATCTGTAGAAACTTTTTGGGAATGCTGTATTCAACTTAACAAACTCAGTTACCATTCTCAGGCATATTTTTTCTTTGATAAAACAAGTACTGGTAAAAAAATAGTGTAAAAATACAGCATATAAAAAAGATTGTAAAAAAAATCACAAATATTTGTAAAATATTTCACAAAGTTATTGTTTATTGTTAATTAAAAAGTTATCATTAAGTAACAGCATTAATTTGCCATCATTCAAACAGGTATATATTGGGGGTTTTTATGGAAACTCAGTTAACGCAATGCAAGTGTTGCGAAGAGACTGAAGAGGCTAAACTGGCGCGAATCGGCGAAATTATCGACGAATTTAAAGATTGTGAAGGAAGTCTCATTCAGGTTTTACACCTGGTGCAGGGAATATACGGCTATTTGCCATTGGAAATTCAGCAATTAATTGCTGATCGGATGGATATTCCTCTGTCCGAAGTCCATGGCGTAACCACGTTTTACTCGTTTTTCTCAACACAACCCCGTGGTGAATATACCATTCGTGTTTGTTTGGGAACTGCATGTTATGTTCGCGGTAGCGCAAAGATTTTAAAACGGTTATCAGAGATGCTGAACGTAGAGGTTGGTGGTACTACCAGTGATAAGAAGTTCACTTTGGAAGTAATGCGCTGCCTGGGTGCATGTGGGTTAGCACCGGCAATGATGATTAACGATGAAGTAATTGCCCAGGTAAACCCACAGAAACTAAACGGCATACTGGAAAAATGCGACTGGAGAAAGAGCTAATTATGACTACTGTTACTAAAAATATTACCTCTATCGCTGAGTTAGATGCTATTAAATTGCGGTATCAAACCGAAGAAGATAGCAAAAAGTTTCGTCTGTTGGTATGTGCCGGTGCAGGATGTATATCATCCGGTTGTCATGCGGTGCGCGATTCGTTAATTAAAGCTTTACAAGAAGCTAATCTGCTGGACCAGGTTGTAATACACGAAACCGGATGTATTGGCACCTGCGATTTGGGACCATCACTGGTTATTCAACCGGACGATGTTTTTTATACCAAATTAAAACCGGAAGATATGCCGAAAATCGTAACCCAGCATTTAATTAACGGCAACGTTCTTGATTCTTTATGTTATTTAAACAGAAAAACCGAAGAGAAAGTAACTCACCTTGCCGACATTGAATATTTTAAACGCCAGGTACGTCTGGTTACCGGTCGTTGCGGCAGTATGCCATACAATGACATCGAAGCATATATTGCGACTGACGGCTATTACGGTTTGGCAAAATCATTAACAGCAATGTCTCAGGTTGAAGTTATAGATGAGATAAAAAAATCCGGTTTGCGCGGACGTGGCGGTGGCGGTTTCCCCACCGGCGTAAAATGGCAGGCCGGTTATAACGCCGTCGGCGAAGAAAAAGTAGTGGTTTGTAACGGTGACGAGGGTGACCCCGGCGCGTTTATGGATCGGTCACTGATGGAAGGCGACCCCCACGCGGTTATTGAAGGCATGTTGATTTGTGGTTACGCAATCGGCGCAAACCTGGGTTACATTTATGTACGCGCAGAATACCCAACCGCAATTGAGCGAATGCAGGCAGCGATAAAACAGGGACATGAATATGGCTTGTTAGGCAAAAATATATTGGGAACGGACTTCTCATTTGATATTCAGATACGCATTGGCGCCGGTGCTTTCGTTTGTGGTGAAGAAACAGCGTTGATGGCATCTATTGAAGGTCAGCGTGG
>CAZNLA010000780.1:0-1846 GCA_964573385.1 uncultured bacterium | reverse complement strand
CGCTGGCGTCACCTTGCAAGGGGCAGGATACAATTCCACTACAATTGACGCAGGCGCGGAACCCAATGGGATCATCCTTACCGGCAACAATTCCGCTATTTCTCAGCTATCAATAAAATCTCGTGGTGGGAACGCGCTTTCAATAAAAGGTGTCAAAGGCGCAACTGCTTCCGGCTTGTTAATTTATGGCGGAACCACGGGGATATCTCTGGAAAATTCCTCTGATATCAAGGTGGAGAATTGCATTATTGACGGCAGTCTTAACGGCATTGCCGCGCAAAATATTCGGAAATCGACCATTGTAAATAATACCATTACCAGGACAAATTCACTGGGTTTCAGCCTGATTGAAGTCAGCGATTCCGCCATTTTTAATAATATTGTGGTTGATGCCGGCATTGCCATACAGGTAAGCAAACCCGGCAATAAAATGATGGTTGATAATAATTTGTATCTGGCATTATTCACCGGCAAATTCAGCAAACAGTTAACCCGTATATCACTTGGCCCATGGCGTGATGTTTCCGGCGGTTTGGATGCTCATTCGGTTTCATTACCAGTAAATTTCCGCGATACCGCCAAGGGGGATTACGGCACAACATCAACATTGAACTGGAATCCGGCGATTGCCACCACCAGCAACTGGGGTGTGAAAAAACTCGGTAGTTTTAAAGCGCCGAAAACTGATATTAACGGCACAAAACGTCCAACCATGCAGGGGGTAGGCGCGGTGGAAACCGCTGCCGCAAAACTGGAAGTCACGGATGGTACATTTAAAATAACCAGCGACGAAGGCACCAAAAGTGCCGGAGTATTTGCCAAAGATAATAAACTGATTCGCTACATGTTCAAGGATTTGCCATTAAAGAAAGGATCGTATCAATACGTCCTGCCATCCCGGACAGAATTAGGCGCAAATATTGCCGCCGGTGATTATGAAATGCGCGTGGTTGAGGGTGATTTAAGATGGAAATACAACAGATTTACCGCAAATAACGGCATCGGTACCGGTGAACATGAGTCTGACATGCTCAGCGTTTGGCGTTCAGCATTAGGCAATAACAACAACCTTATCCTTAATACAGGGTGGAACGAACGCGGCGAGAATATGCGGTCAAAAGATTTAACAACCGGCAAAGCAATGTGGTCGCTTCCCGGCAATGCTGGCGGTAGGGGATTGTGTCGCGGCGCAGATGGCATGATTTACGCATTGCGGGAAAGAAGCGCGACAACTATGACGATTATCCGTATCAATAAACAGGGGACCATGTTGCCATGGTTGGATGGAAACCCGTTACTGACATTAAAAATGGTAAATCTCAGCGGTTTGGCCGAATTAAATGGTAATTTATATACCATCGCCAGTGACGGCATGGTATACAAAATAAACATCGAAACTAATAAAATTGCTGTCGCTTTTAAGCTTAACGGCGCGTTTCATCCATATGCGGATAATAAACGGCAGTTATTATGGATGATTGCCGACAGCACCGGTTTTCTTAATGGTGTTGTCACCGCCTATACCCCATCCGGCGAAGTGAAATATACCTTCAAAGGTGTTGAAAATCCTGTGGGGGTAGCGATTAACGGTGATAAAATGGCGGTTGCGTCATATAATACCGGAAAGATTCATTTCTTTGATATCAGCAATCCTGCTAATCCTATCGCCAAAAATACTATTGGACGTGGCGACGGACCATATGGCCCCATCACCGCAGATAGATTCTGGTTCCAGAAAGGCCCATACAGCAACCCGCGTGAAATTCCATTGGATTTAGACGATGCTGGCAACCTGATGGTATTGGATAACGCCAGTCACCCCCTGGTTTTCAATGCTGAAGGTAAG
>CAZNLA010000779.1:0-1849 GCA_964573385.1 uncultured bacterium | reverse complement strand
CGGGTCAGAGAACAGGCGAAACGCCGTCTTAAACGTGTAACACAGGACTGGTAATATGACAGAAAATGCTGGAAAATTAATAGTGATAGCAACGCCAATAGGAAATCTTGAAGATATGACTATGCGTGCTATAAGAGTGTTAGGCGAATTAGATGCATTAGCATGTGAAGATACCAGGCATACAAAAATTTTATTCGACAAATTTAATATTAATCGTCCTAAGATTATTTTTTCGAACCACGAATATAATGAAGACCGTGCCGCGTTCAGAATATTATCCTTGTTACATGATGGTTATAAGGTTGGTTTATGTTCTAATGCCGGTTATCCAGGAATAAGTGACCCGGGTTATACAGCGATTAATGCTGCTATTAATAATGGATATGAAATAGAAGTTATTCCGGGGGCGTCTGCAATGCCATTAGCCCTTATATCGTCTGGTTTACCGGTGTCATCATTTACTTTTAAAGGTTTTCCTCCACGCAAAAGTGGAAAACGACAGAATTTTATGGCGATTGATAAAGAGTTGCCACATACCATGATCTATTATGAATCTCCAAATCGTGTAGTTGACTTGTTAAAGGATGCATATAAAGTTTTTGGTAATGGAATGGCGGCAATATCTATTGAATTGACAAAAATATATGAAAAAACGCATCGTGGCACATTATCAGAATTAATTACTGAATTTACAGATACAACTATTAAAGGCGAGGTTGTGATTGTAATTGCAGGTAATAATAAGAAATTTATTAAAGAAGAAAATCATGAAATGAGGTGATTTTTATGGATTTCAATAAATTTACAGACAAAGCACAAGAATTATTAATGATATCACAGGCTATTTTGGAACGTTATGGTCACATGCAAATGGATACCGACCATTTGTTGTTGGCTATGATGGAACAACCGGACGGCACGATTCCGAAAATATTGGAAGAATTAAAAATTGATACTGTTGCATTTACAAATGAAATAAAATTAACTTTGGAAAAATTGCCTAAAGTATCAGTCAGTAAAAACTCACGACAAATGCAAGTATACCTCACACCTGCAGCACAGAAAGTTATAAGTGAAATATGTTGGGATATCGCACGCCAAATGGGTGATGAATATGTTGCATGCGAGCATATTCTGATTGCTATTGCTGACGAAGGAACTTCACCCGGGGCAAGAATTTTAATACAATTTGGCATAAATAAAGAGTCTGCGCGTCAGGGTGTATTAGCAATACGTGGCAGTGCGCGTGTTAATAGTCCAAATGCTGAAGGGCAATATAAAGCTTTAACAAAATACAGCAGAGATTTAACAAAGTTAGCACGTGAAAACAAACTTGATCCAGTTATCGGCAGAGATGATGAAATACGACGGGTAATAGAAGTATTATCACGTAGGACAAAAAATAATCCTGCATTAATCGGTGAACCAGGAGTAGGTAAAACTGCAATTGTAGAAGGACTTGCACAAGCTATCATCCAAAATCAGGTCCCACAAACTTTAAAAAACAAACGGGTAATTTCATTGGATTTATCAAGCATGGTTGCCGGATCAAAGTTTCGTGGTGAGTTTGAGGAGAGAATGAAAGCTGTGATGGATGAGATCCGTCAGGCGCAGGGAGAGATTGTATTATTTATTGACGAATTACACACTGTTGTCGGTGCAGGGGCGTCAGAAGGCGCATTTGATCTTGAAAACATGATCAATCCATCACTAGTAAGAGGAGATCTTCAAGTAATCGGAGTTACTACGTTAAATGAGTATAAAAAATACATAGAAAAAGATGCAGCTCTAGAGAATCTGTTCTAAATTGTTATTCTTAATGTAAACAGCATACTTGAAGTCATTTAGT
>CAZNLA010000778.1:0-1851 GCA_964573385.1 uncultured bacterium | reverse complement strand
GAGTTCCGGCAACGGTACCAAGCCAAGCCGGCGCGGAACCGGAGCAGGTTACAACTGAACTGCCGTTACTGGATAATATCTGACTGATATTTTTGGCATTTAAGTTTGTTTTTAATGACGTTTCAATTGTTGCTTTTACTTGTGAAGATAACATCCCTAATTTTCCATCATATGATAAAATAATAGGAGAAGTTGTAATAGATTCGCAATGACCATCTACAAACGCGCTTATCATTTTGCCACTATGGCGGGTTAAATCAAAATCCTGCGCGGAATAAGCGACATTAGTTGCGGACTCAATTGCGGTTACGGTATGCGCGCCATCAGCAATCATCGCGCTTTTAGATGGGTCGCCAATATCTCCCAACGACCGACCGGCAACCAACATGGAATAAACATAACCATTCGGAGTGTTTTTACCTTTGGATGGACAAACCAATACTCCAGGGTCTAAACTGCTGCTTGACCATACAGTTGTTTCTTCCGGTAACATCTCTTCATGGTCCTGGGAATACATCAGCATGGTTGTCGCTATCTGCCGTTGGTTATTGGTACAGGTCGTCTGCCGCGCTTTCTCGCGCGCCCGGGCAAATACCGGGAAAAGTATGGCAGCTAAAATAGCAATTATAGCTATCACTACCAGCAATTCAATCAGTGTGAAACCCTTTTTACGTTGTAACATAACAATACCTCCCAAAAAAGTAATTTATAAACCAATATATCATTGATTTTATATTCTGTCATTAACATAATTGCGCATAATAATATACAGAAATGGCCGATTTATAAAATACAGTAAATACAAGGAGTAAATACAGGGACATAAATAATACATAACCTGTCCCTGTATAATGTATATATATTGTTGACAACGGCACCTCCCCGGACTATAATACAAAGGCGGGAAATGTCTCCCTTCTGAGGAGTAAGTAATAATGCAAATGTTGACACTCGCTGATATATCATATCGGGTGGAACTACTGGCCGAAGACAGCTTTACCTCGCTGGCAAACTGGCAGCCAGAAACCAATGGGATACTCAACGTGAACGACGGAATGATGCACTGGCACTGTGATGGTTCGACGGTGATGGGCACGCTATGGTATACAACGCGCTTCACGGGGCCGACGGTGGTAGAATACGAAGGACGTTGCTTGGCCGGCGAGGCTAACCTAAACTTCCATCTCTACGGCGACGCCCCCGCACCAGGGTTGCTGGCCACCTCCGCCACGCGCACAGGCCTGTATGACCAATACCACACGCTTTCCAACTACATCATCACGTATGTCCGCGAGGATGCGGTACAAAGGCGCATCCGCTTCCGCAAGACCCCCGGGTTCAACTTGTTGACCGAGACCTACATCACCCGTCCCGTCGACCCGTTGCGCTGGGAGCACCTCACCTACGTGGCGGATGGCGATGGCGGCCTGGCCTTCTACCTCGATGGCAAGCACGTCGCCCAGATCACCGACACCGCATCACCGCTTCGCAGCGGCTACCACGGTTTCCGCACATGGAACTCCGTCCTGCAATACCGCAACTTCCGCGTCTACCGCCTGCTGGCGTAGCCGCCGGTCACCGTGCAAGGTCATTCAGGTAATTGGGGACAGCATCAATACGATGTATTTAGCTGAATTCATGGTATAATCGTATTCTTCAAATATCCCCGCCTATGTATCCTGATTTTTGCAGAAGGCGTAATTCGGCGACAGACATACTTAATTCCAGTTTCTTTTTTATCTATTGCCTTTAATTTTGATTTTCTGCTCGCATTAATACAAATACAGGGACAGGTTCAATACCGTTCAAAAGTCATTAAAAAAATGGTATAATTAGGCAGAAATCATGTCA
>CAZNLA010000777.1:0-1856 GCA_964573385.1 uncultured bacterium | reverse complement strand
GAATTATTCAGTCAATACATTAAAGACGCAAAATTAGTAGTTTGGAATGGTCCAATGGGTTTGTTTGAAGTTAAAGCTTTTGCAAATGGCACTGAAGGTATTGCACATGCGATGGCTGATACTGATGCATTTACAATCATCGGTGGTGGCGATAGCGCCGCGGCAGTAACTCAAATGGGATTCGCAGATAAGATGGGTTTCATCTCAACCGGTGGTGGGGCTTCATTAGAGTTTTTAGAAGGCACAAAGCTTCCAGGTGTAGTTGCTTTGGATGAAAAAGAATAATTAATATTTATTTTACCCCTCGAATAATTTTTATCCGGGGGGTAATTTTAGTTTAAGATCATTCGCATTAAGCGAATTAAATTTTGCGATTGTATTGCATCAATTTCTGATTGGTTAAATCTGTTCTCTGATAAAATTATTGATAGTTTATTCAAATCAGCAATAGTATTAAATTCTTCAGGGGTTGCTTCTAACCCGACACCACCGTCAAAATCGCTACCAATGGATACTGTTTCAATTCCGCCGATTTCTTTTATTCGATTTATATGTGGTAGCAAAGATGATAATGGTAATAAATTGTCCTGCTGGTTCCATGTTGCGTCTATAAAAGGATTATACATCACAATACCAATTGTTCCATTATGTTTTGCAATCTGTTCTATAATGGAATCATCTACTTGTCTTTCAGAGATCTTTTCTGACATTTCACCGGGTATTATTTTAGTATTTCGCATGGTTATATTACGGCTATTGGAATGCGAAGCAAAGATAACTCCATGATGAATATCAATCGCTTCATTAATAGCCAGGTCAGATAGATGACTTAAATCGAGTGCAATATTTTTTAATGCCATTTTTTTAATTAACTGTCTGCCATCATCAGTTAATGGTCCGGGTGCCCCTGCACCCCCGGTATACCTGGTTTTTCGCCATGCCGGGCCAATAGCGCGTATTCCACGGTCAATGAACTCGTCAATGTCATCTACAGTACGTAACGGATCAGCGCCTTCCATTAACAACATCAGGTTTGTACCATTACCTGTCAGTGAATTATCTAAATCAGCACTTGTTCGGATAATATTGATTTCACCGACTTGTTCCATCGATTCATACCATTCAATTTGTTTAATAGCAATCTGATATGCTTCTTCCGGATTATTGTAACCAGTCTGTGCTGTAGGTGATTCACCATATGGTTGCGCGAAAATTGTTCCGTAAGCGATATTTATATTCCCAAGTCGCATTTCCGGAAAAGATACCATGGCAGTGCCTTCATGGTGCCACTGTTCAGGTGTTTCAGAGTTTCTTATATTTGTTATCGTATCACTAACATTTCGTTGCAATGTCAGTGCGTTCCACGCAAGGTCAAGATGTCCGTCAATAATCATGTATAAAGATTACGATATTTAATTAATTTTACCTGCAAATTTTGATGATTTATACTTTCAATTCGGTTAGATTTTTACTATAATTTGTAAATAGAAGGTTTGTAACTTAATGAATGGTTTCGAGTTTGTAAAAATTATAAATAACCCTTTTTTGTATGGTTATGATAATCAGACTGTAAAATTAGATAATTCATTTATGATGATGAAGCATCCTGTTACAGTTTCGCAATACAAAGCTTTCTGTAATATTACTAATAGAAATATGCCAATAGCGCCTAATTGGGGGTGGATTGATGACCATCCTATGGTAAATGTAACTTGGTATGACGCAAAAGATTTTAGTGAGTGGATAGAATTACTTTTACCAATAACAGAAGAATGGGAACTTGCATCACGTGGGGTGTATGGAAGATTATACCCGTGGGGTAATGACTGGGATAGTACCAGATAGATCGGAAGAGC
>CAZNLA010000776.1:0-1708 GCA_964573385.1 uncultured bacterium | reverse complement strand
GTTTCAATGTTCAGTTTTCAGTTTCAATGTTCAGTTTTCAGTTTCAATGTTCAGTTTTCAGTTTCAATGTTCAGTAATATTTATTATTTATTATTTCGCTCAAGGTCACTTCGACAGGCTCAGTGACCGGTCGCTGAGCCTGTCGAAGCGACCTTCTGACATCATATTTCTCGTCAACAGCGAAAGTCCTGTTATTATATTAATCAACCCTCCGTGAGTCTCCGTGTCTTCTCTGTGTTGCTCTGTGCAACTAAAAAAATCTAAACTGTTATTAAATCTTTATATTAGCAAGAATCACCGCGATTACGCCAAATATTATCGTGCCATACCACCCGATGGTGCGGTGTTCTTTAAATGCTATTGCACCGACTATCGCTGTGAATACTATGGACGATACCGCCCCCAACGGGAATGCTATAACCGCCGGTAATGCCATTGCCTGCCGTAGTAAAAGCGACCCGCCGACTGTACCTAATGCCGCTAAAAACACCGGTAATACTTCATTTTTCCAGTTATTAGTTGTTTTGGAACGGGCAGATGGGTCAACGAGAAAAGCGATTACCACCACCGCGTAAACGATAAAATAAAATGACGAACCATATCCTTCCAGCATAGTTCTGCCATTGGCAATCCCCTGCATTGCAAGGTCTTTAACCCCAAGGTTTATCACGCTATCCATTAACATCAGCAAGACCAACAACATACCATAAAACAGTGTTTGTTTCATGGTGCGGGGTTTCTCGCCGGTTGCTGCCGCGGGTTGAGAAAAGGCCGCGCAAACAACGCAGATTACTGCAACACCTGCGGCAATATATTGCATGGGCAAAATAGCTTCATTCCATATTATCGATGCCGCGAAGATAACCGGTACAAAACTTAAACGCAGAGAACACCATAACGCCGATAATGAACCACGCGCCAATAATGAACGAAAAAGGTGAGTCGCGACTATCTGTGATACACCAGACGCAATACCAAAAAGGAAAACCCGCATCGGCAATGTCGGTAATTCCTGCCATAACACAGGCGAGAAAAAAATCATTCCGACAATAAAAGACATACCAATAATTCGGAGTGGATGAATACTACGACCAGTACCAATACGGGCAGCAACTCCAATCAGCGAAAATAAAAAACCAGAAAATATAGCAGCAAGTAAATACATTAATTCCCCAAAAATAGACTTATCCGAAAATAATGAGTGTGTAGATTTTGAGACTATTTTGATGTCATACAAGGCGTGTTTTTCACACATTATCAAACTGATAAACGTGAAAAGCACAACGATGTATGGCAGGAAAAGAGTCCAAAAGATGCCGCTTATTATTTACGGACAAGTCTAATATGTAATATCGACGGCGATTGTACCATTTTTTACTAATGCATAGGTAATATCAATAGAACTTTCGTAAAGTAAAACATACTTCAAAAGGTCGCTTCGACAGGTTCAGCGACCGGTGACTGAGCCTGTCGAAGTGACCTTAAGCGAAAGTTCTGTTATTATATAAATTTGTGAAAATATATTATTATCTTTGAAAAATATTTTGAAATAATTTAAATATTTACAAAAATCTATTGTATATGTAAAACAACTTTAGTATTATATCCTCAATTAAACAGTTTTATGAATTAAACTGTAATAGGGAGAGTCTACTATGATAGGTTTCCAACGTCTATTGATGACAGGAATGGGGTTGTTTTTACTCGG
>CAZNLA010000775.1:0-1870 GCA_964573385.1 uncultured bacterium | reverse complement strand
AAATTATAATCAAATGCCGGTACGCCGTCAATTCCTGAGCCAGCGCCTGGGTAAATTTCTCGCCGGTGGGGGTCATGACAATAATTAATTCGTCATCTCCGCCGGTCGCCAGCGACTCTGTCGCCTCAAATATCGGTTCCGGTTTCATCACCATGCCGACGCCGCCACCATACGGGGTGTCATCGGTAATGTGGTGTTTATCGTGGGTATAATCCCGCAATTGCACCGCGTTGCATTCGATAATCCCCGCTTTTTGCGCTCTGCCCAGCATACTTTCGTTCCAATACGCGTTGAATGCTGATGGCAACAGCGAAACTACATCAAACCGCATACGCGGGGTATTATCGCATGTCATTATATTATTCCACCGGTACCATCCAACCGTATTTATCTTCTACGTCGCCGTATTGGATTCCCTGCAGTTGGGTAAACAGGTCGGTCAGTTTTTCTCCGGCACAGCATGGGTCACCAAATTTAAAGACTTTTTCGCCATAATGCACCGCATATATCGGGGTTATTACCGCGGCGGTACCACAGGCGCCAACCTCAGTAAATTGGTCGAGTTCGTCAACGGCTATCATCTCTTTAATAACTTTTAACCCCATATCTGCCGCCAATTGCTGCAGGCTGAGGTTGGTGATGCTTTCCAGAATTGATGATGAAGATGGCGTTTTATATTCATTGGCAGCAGTGATGCCGATGAAGTTTGATGTTCCGAATTCGTCAACATATTTATGTTCCGCCGGGTCGGTGAAAAGGATAATAGGGTAACCGCGTTCTTTGCCGGTGTAATATGGTTTTAACGACGCGGCGTAATTGCCGGCGACTTTTGCCTTGCCGGTACCACGGGGGGCGGCGCGGTCAAACTCATCCATTACCATTGCTTCAACAGGAAAAAATCCTTCTTTATAATATGGGCCTACCGGGGTTACAATTACGTAAAAAGAATAAGAATGTGAGGCAGCGATTCCTATCATTGGTTCGGTGCCGATGATTAACGGACGTATATATAATGCTGCGCCGGTTCCATATGGCGGAACAAATTCAAGGTTTTTACTGATGGCTAATTTACATGCTTCTATGAATAATTCTTCCGGTGGCGCCTGCATATAAAGGCGTCCGGCGGAATATGCCAATCGTCGCGCGTTCATTTCCGGACGGAACATAGCCACTGTTCCATCTTTCATGGTAAATGCTTTTAAACCTTCAAAACATGCCTGGCCGTAATGCAACACATTAGCAGCAACATGCAATGATATCATTGGGTCTGAAATTGTTTCAGGTGTACCCCATACTCCGTCTACACATTCAATCTTAACAAAACAATTTGTTGGTAAATACTGGAACGACAGATTTTTCCAGTCCAACTGTTTAGCCGTCTGCATTTCAACTGCCTCCTTTCATAGGCTGCCATTATAAAGGCGCTTATCAATAATGGAACTATCACTTTTTGGGATAATTCCTGAAAGTAAAAAAACAGTTTATCTTTTTTAAAACTATTTTGTCTTTCTTTAAAATCACATTAGTAGGACTTTCGCTTAAAGTCACTTCGGCAGGCTCAGTGACCGGTCGCTGAGCTTGTCGAAGCGACCATTTTTAAGCATAATTTTCTTTAAAAGTGAAAGTCCTGATTAGTTATAGACTCTTGCAATAACTTCTTATTATACAGAATGTCGTCCCTCATTGAGACAATTTATCTTTTTTCGGAATGCTGTTGACAGCATTCTCTACCATTATCCCGGTTTTGCAATTGCCAGTTAAATATTAGACTTGTCCGCAAATAATAGGCGGTATCTTGCGGATTCTTTTCCAGCTATACATCGTTGTGCTTTTCACGTTTATCAGCTTGATAATGTGTGAAAAACACGCC
>CAZNLA010000774.1:0-1871 GCA_964573385.1 uncultured bacterium | reverse complement strand
TCTTATTATTGTAATTTTATCGTAAATATATGGGGTTTACCGAATACTTACAGATTTTTTAAAAGTTCACTTGAAATAGAATCGACTTCTACCGACTTCTACCGATTTCAACCGATAAAAAACAGTATATATCAGCCACGGAGTGGCGACTTAATGAGTAACCCCAGGCGTCAGCCTGGGGAAGTAACAGACAACTAATATGAGCCTCGAAGAGGTGACTTTATAAACGCACCTCTACGAGGCGCAGGCAATGTTATGTTTTAAACCCCAGGCTTGCGCCTGGGGTTACTTATTAAAATGCCTTTACAAGGCATAAATTACTCTTAAAAACTGATAAGCGTAAACTTATCTAAATTTATTGGGGTTAGGAATTAATCACTACAGATAAGTAATTTGTGTTGAGTTATGTATAATAACACTCAGCATTCCCTGTAATTCATAATGAATTATGAAAACTTTTAAATTTCTAATAAATTTAATTTGAAAATTCGATAGAACTATTGACGTTACCATATACGCAGGTATATCATTTCTTTATAATTTAATTTGTGATTATGTATTGTAGTAAAACTTGTTTATAAACAAGGAGAAAAAAATGAAGAAAATTTTAGCGGTTTTGTCCCTGATTATTTTTGCTGTTGCCATTTCAATTGCGCAATTGGCAAATAGCGCATGGCCAATGCATGGTCACGATGTTTTTCATAGCGGTCGCAGTCCTTTTACCGGGCCATCCGCATTAACTAAAAAATGGGAATTTACTGCAAAAGACGCAGTATATTCCACCCCGGTGATTGCCGATGATGGTACTATTTATGTTGGCTCATTGGATAAAAATTTATACGCGATAAATCCTAATGGCAGCAGAAAATGGGCATATGCCACCGGTAATAGCATCTATTCATGTCCTGCTATTGGCAAAGATGGCACTATTTATGTAGGATCTGACGATAAAAAACTTTATGCGGTTAATCCTACCGGTACAAAGAAATGGTCTTTTGCGGTTAACGACAACATATTTTATACCAGTCCTGCAATAGGTTCGGACGGCACTATTTATGTTGGATTATACAGTGGTAAGGTTTATGCCATTAACCCGGACGGCACACAAAAATGGGTATTCACATCAACCGGCGAAATGTGCACCAATCCGGCGTTAGGTACTGATGGTACAATATATTTTAGCACTAACGACAGTAAATTATATGCACTTAAACCGGATGGCACACAAAAATGGATTTATACATTCGGCCGGAATGAATATTGCAGTCCGACTATTGGGCCGGATGGTACTATTTACATAATAGAAATTGATAATACCAAACTCTACGCTATCACCCCAAATGGCGTAAAAAAATGGGCATTTGATACTTTAAATGAAATCACTACAGACCCATCTGTCAGCCTTGACGGTACTATCTATATTGGTACAACAAATAATCAACTTTATTCTATAAATCCCAATGGCACCCTGAAATGGATATATAAAACAGCCGGTTTCAGTACCTATTACAACCCGACAATAGCAATAGATGGTACGGTTTTTGCAGGTTCTGAAGACGGTAAGATATATGCTATTAACTCCAGTGGTAGATTAAAATATGCATATAACACCAATACATCTATCAGCACCAGTTTGGCTATTAATACCGATAACACCATATATTACAGTTCTTTTAATGATTCCAAATTATATGCTTTTGGTGGTAGTAACGCGACTGATTCATTAACAGTAACATCACCCAATGGTGGCGAACAGTGGCAACGTAGTACCATGCATCCGATCACATGGACAAATACCGGTAACCCGGGGAATATAAAAATAGAATTATTAAAAGGCGGTATTGCCAACAGTGTTATCGCTGCCAAGGTGC
>CAZNLA010000773.1:0-1872 GCA_964573385.1 uncultured bacterium | reverse complement strand
ACTGTATCTGTATCGAAATATTGTATCATCTCCTGCACATATTTTTTAAGCCATGGCTGTTCGCTATGATTTGTCGCGAGTTTTCTGCCGGGCGAAGGGGTCCAACAAGGCATAATTATTCCAGGAATAGGGTCTCGCTGTTTACCCGGATAAGGATCTAATTGAAGTGGCTGGCCAAAAGCGCAATCATCAAATAGTACCGGCATCACAGATAGCTGGTGTGATGAAGCAATATAAAGAAACTTGGAGAATCGGGTTTTAAAACCTTCAGGGTCATCGCGCCATACCATATATTGCAGAAAGACACGGATAGTATTATAACCAATCTCACTGGCCCAACCTAACTCGCGGTCAATTAAAACTTCATCTATCTTATTCTGCCACCATTCAGTGGTATTGCAGGCATAACTGGGTACATAATTAACCCCAACAAGCCATGGTTTTGCATTGTACCATTCAAAAGCGGTATTACTATACCAGCGACCGGAATCTTTTTTCATATTCTGGCCCTCCTCACACTACAATCAGTTTCCCGTCAACTTCCGCCACCTCAAGCCACATAGCCCGTTCATCCGGACTGCTGTTGGGTTTATGCATGGTCATCATTAATTTGCCGTCAAAGGTGTGGAAAAGCATGCCGTGACCACTGTCTTTGCCGTAAATCGGTTCCGATGATTGCTGCCAGGGGCCAAGAATGCTACCGTTATTTGATACCGCGTACCCCATGGCATAACCTTCGTATCCAGTGGTTGACCACAACATGAACAATCGACCATTAGTGCCTCGATACAGGAATGGTCCATCGGTAATGCGGTTATTTTTGCGACCATTGTTTTCAAAAGCTTTTGACCAAATCGCCTCCGATGCTTTGAACAGCAATATTGGTTCGCCAATGGCACAATACAGGTCATTGCTCAGTGGAATAGCGCACATCTCGCCGTCCTCGCACTGTAACCATTCGTGGCAGAAAACCATCCACGGTTTGCCGGCATCATCAATATATAGCGTACCATCCAGCGATTCCCAATCACGCGGTGTCACCGGACCATCGCTATGCACCCGGTATGGGCCTTCCGGCTTGTCAGAAATTAATATTTGCGTGCCGCGGTTATGGCCATCAAAGGCAAAACTGGCAAACAGGTAATAACTCCCCTTCCATTCATGGCATTCCGGTGCCCAGAACTGGGTGTTAGACCAGAAACCTTCCGGCGCGCGAAAAGCGGCTATTGGTCCTTCCCAATTCTCCAGGTCGGTACTGCTATAACAATCAAACCCTAACCCCGGGCCCGACCACGCGTTCTGCCCGGTGGTGCCAAACAGCAAATACCGTCCTTCTGCCGGCAATGGCAATATAAACGGGTCGCGAATATGTATGTCGGTACGTTTTAAAAACATATCAAATATCCCTTGTGTTATAGCATTATTTTTTAAATATAACAGAAAAATGGGCAATCAATATTCAGATTGCCCGGAACTATTTCACCTTTTCGATATAGTCAATGGAGTAAAAACTATTTTAATGTCCAAAAACATCGCTTGGGTGAAATTATAGTACCTTCTGCTTTCAATTTTTCCATAATTTTGTCCACAGTTTTCCGGTCAAGTCCCGTTATATCAACAACTTTTCCGGCATTTAATGGTTCGCTGGATTCTTTAAAAGCCTGAATAACTTTTTCATTGTCTTGCATATTTTTATTTCTCCTCTTAATAATCAATTATATCTTTTCATAAAAAATCCTTCACAAATTCCAAAAATCAAGCGGATAAAAAATATTCACCACGAAAGAAACACAAAGAACGCAAAGACTTTTTTTAAGCTCTTCTTTTGCGTTCTCTGCGTTCCTTTGTGGTAAATTATAATTATTAGATTCT
>CAZNLA010000772.1:682-1879 GCA_964573385.1 uncultured bacterium | reverse complement strand
GAATTTGAAACAACAGTAAACACTAAAAACTCTCCGAATAATATGGCACTGGTTTATGGTGGCAAACGCTCTACCCTGCCGGAAGCGATGGGATCATTAATTGGAACTTATCGGATAGAAAAAAATGGCGATTTAAAATATTCACAACAGGACGACGATTTCACCTGTTTATCATACAGTCAGATATCAATACCATTTAAAGTCGGTGGCATCGGAGTAAAAGAGGCCTGGAACTCACCGGTATGGTTTACCGGTGACATTCTATCGCGCACCGCAATATTATTTAACGCAAGTCATACATTTGATGGTATAGAGTATACCGGCGACAACCCCACCATCCGTATTCGCTCTGATATCTCAATCAGTGGTTCAAAATTAGCATTATCGACCAAGCCATCTGATGAAGCCCCGACAGCCATTATACTGCGCGATGGCGTGGTTACAGACCCACCGGATACCACAAATAAATTGCGTGTACAAAAGCTTTCCGGGGTGCGTTACTCATGGTTTGACTCAACTATAAGAGCAGTTGTAAGAGTTGAAGATTACCTGTTATATACCGTTAGAATTCCCTATACCTCCGGATTAAAATATTATCTGGTGAGATACACCTATACAAAGATATAACAAGGAGTTTATCATGTATATAATGGCCGACGCAGTAATAAATTGGTTTATGCGTCGGCCATTGTTGTCTATTACTCTGGCATGGATAGCCGGTATATTAATCTCAGATTATTCGTTTCCGTCATTCTATATTTTGTTGGCGGCTATTTTTCTGTTGATACTGGTTATCTTAAAAAATCCCGGATATTTACTGTTATTTGTATTTTTTATATCCGCGGCATTTTGCAGTTACAAACGTGAATTATATAAAACCCCACTTTTAAAGGGTGGTGCATACGCAGGATATACAGAAAACAAGGCTGATATTTATCGCGATTTTGACAAGACACGATGGCGTACTGAATGTTTCTTAACAGCAAAACGAAATGGTAACGAATGGACACCACTAAATTATAAAATTATTCTTTCCGGGGATGACACACCACCCACCCCCGGTAACGAATTAATTATTACGGCAAAAAATATCATGATACCGGAACCTGCAAATATTTATCATTTTGATGATATCGACTGGCAGTTATCACGCGGTATTTCCGGCAGAATGAATGCTGTTAAAATTAATTATACCGG
>CAZNLA010000772.1:0-672 GCA_964573385.1 uncultured bacterium | reverse complement strand
CCACCAGATATCTTTTCAGAGAATATCTCCACGACAGATTGCTGCAGGCGATGTCCAGTAATTACAGTTTACTGCATACATCGTTATTGGAAGGCATTGTCCTGGGTGCACATGGGGCACCGCCACCCACGATTATCACTGATATCTTTACCCGGGCAGGCACTATTCATATACTGATAGTATCCGGTAGCCAGGTTGCACTGTTGGCGGGGATATTTCTGTTGCCATTATTGGCTTTGCCATCCGGTGGATTATTTTTCTCTTACCCGCGGTTGCGAATATTGCTTACAATCTGCTCTTTTTTGATATTAGCTTTATATCTGATAATTTCGGACCGTGGACCATCTATTGACCGCGCGGTTTTAATGGTTTTGTTAGGTGCGCTATCTATGACTTTATCTTTTTCTAAACTCGGGCTTAACCGTTCATACCGACCTGACCATATTACTTTATTGGCAACTGCCGCCTTTATTCAATTATTGATAAATCCATTTCTATTATATGACCCGGGATTCATACTTTCTTATGCTGCCGTTGCCGGTATGATATTAATAGCGCCAATTTTTATACGTATTACCCATTTTTTACCACGGGTATTATCTTTTGGGTTATCAGCAACACTCGGTGCGATAATTGCAAAATATCCGCCCACGTAGAGCGTCATAACCAGCA
>CAZNLA010000771.1:0-1890 GCA_964573385.1 uncultured bacterium | reverse complement strand
CTTATGACGGAAGATCACTGGGTATAGACGGTCAAATATTAATGCGTCGTGAATTGCAGTCTGCCGCGCGCGACATTCAGAATTGGATGAGTGACGGCAATATTCGCGCTATTGGCATTGCCCGTGGTGTGCGCGATTATGAACTTTCCCGGTTTTTACATGTAATTGCAAATATTGACCGCAATGAAAGCGCCACTGCATTCCTGACAAAAATATCATCGCTTAATCTGGTGAATATTAAAGTTTTAACCAGAAGTATACAGGCAGATTTATTGGTACCAGGTATAGCACCGGGGATATTAAACGCACTGAACAACATCCCTAATTTTAACGCCCAAGGTGGCAGTTTGGAAGATGCGTTTAATCAAAACAGTTCTTCCCCTAATAGAAATAATAATAATTCACGCGATACCATACCACGTGGTGGTAAAATGTGGGCAAACCGCAACCTTGATGTTATGCCCAGTGATACTGATATTGTCATAAAAGATATTGACCCGAACTCGGTGCCTACATTATCCAGACCAGAAAATATTTCACCGGATTTATGGCCCAGATTGCCGGAGATGATAGCCGGGGCAACCGCGCATGTACGCAGAATTGTAATGAATAATCTGGTTAAATGGCTGGATGAATTGGGAGTAGTATCAACCAAGAACCTTCCAGTTGGTCTTGATGCTCTGGTTATTGACCGACTTCAAAAAGAACGTGACAGCCATGTATTATCTGAAGTTTTGGCATGTGTGGAAGAACGGTTAGTAAGTATGCTGACTTACCGCGATTGGGCAGGAATTTACCAGTTTATTGAACCAATGGCACATCGTATAAATATTGAAACTCTACCGGACGTAATGAGACAATTAACTGTTGTATTGGATCGCGTCAGCGAAACAGTTGCCCGGCAGGGATTAATTGATGATGCCCCAAATAAACCAGAAGATAAAGAGATAATACGCAACACCGTATCGTTATTAGGTATGAGAGTGATGAAGACATTGGTAACAACCCTTAAAACATCACCCACCATGCAGGAACGGGCGCGGGTATTACAGTTATTGCGTGAATATGGCGATAACCATTTGCCCATGCTATTGCAGGAATTACGCGACCCTAATCCATGGTATGTATATAGAAATATTTTACAGGTTCTCGCTGAGGTTGGTACTGAGGACATGCTGGGATTAATAAGTGACAAGGTACAAAATAATGACCCGCGGGTACGTAGCGAGGCTATTGCTACTGCTGTAAAAATCGCAAAAGAAAATGCTGTACCATATCTGATTCAGGGATTAGATGATGAGGATTTATCTGTTCGTACCCGTGCAGCATCATTGGCAACACTAGCGCCACACCCACGTATACAAGAAGTATTATTAAAAATATTACAGGGAAAAGGCAAACGGGATGAGCCAAACGGGGTGTTGATGCCAGCAGTAATGACCCTGGGTGCATTTGACAATCCTGTTGCCCTTGACGCACTGATGCAAATTGTAAAAAACAGCGTATTTTCTCCATATGGCAGAAAATCTGACGAAGTGCGGGCGGCAGCAATAAGCGCGTTGGCATTACATACAGATATTCCTGAAGTTGTAACATTAATAAGACAATCAATTAACGACAGGCATCCACTGATTAAAGCAAACGCCCTGCGCGCTTTGCAGAATATACCACAAAAATAGTAATGAATCTTCCCCAAAATTCTATTGTTATTCACTGATATAAAGTGTATAATGTTTTGGAAAGGGAGCACATATACGGGTGCGCCCGCGTTTTATTGTGACTGTAAATTTCTTACTATTAAAACGCATATAATCGACCCGCGTCGCGTAATTAAAAAATCATGCGCAAGGACTTCCTAAAAGCGGTTAGAATCCGTAAAATTTCGACAGT
>CAZNLA010000770.1:0-1899 GCA_964573385.1 uncultured bacterium | reverse complement strand
CCACTAACCGAAGCGCGTTGATGATAGAAGAAGCTTTAAATGATAAAAATGAATATCCTGAGGTGAAAACCGTTTTCACAAATGTCGGTTCTTCTTCCGGTTCTGTTATGTCAGCAGGTTCCAGCAGTGCGGACCAGGCGCAAATAGATGTTGAATTAAGAAAAGACGAGGATTATGGAATTGACAGTACGAAAAAGTTTTTAATCAATATAGGTTTAATGAGGAAAGAATATCGGTCAACTGACGAAATAATCCGAAAAATATCAAAACAATTCAATAACATTCCCGGCGCAAAAATCAAGGTTCAGGAAACCGCAGGTATGGGTCCCGGTGGCGCGCCTATCAGTATAGAGGTTAGTGGTATTAACACCAGTGCCGCGTTACGGGCAGCAGAGCAGATAAAACAGGTTGTACAAAATACCCCGGGTACTTATGCTGTTGACTTATCATGGCGGCAGGGACGCCCAGAATTGCAGGCGTTAATTAATCGCGATCGTGCCGCGCAATATGGCATGACGACATCCCAGATTTCTAACGCACTGCGGACAAATATGGAAGGTGATACCACCCTGAAATATCGTGAAAACGGTAAAGAATACGATATTCGCATTTCATTACCAGAAGACCAGCGAAATAACACTTCGCAATTAGCATCTATGGTAGTCGGGACAAAATCTAATGGCACCCCGGTGAGACTTAGCGAAGTAGCACAAATTATAAATGCTACCGGTCCTACAAAAATTGAACGCGTTAACCGTTTACGCGCAGTTACAGTAAATGGTTACCTGTATTCCGGGTATCAATTAGGTAACGTGCAAAATGTCATTAAAGCCGAAGTTGATAAATTAGAGAAAGAAGGGAAAATAAACCTGCAGGGTGTGACAGTTGGCTGGGCAGGCCAGGCACGCAATATGGCAGAGTCTTTCAAGAGTATGGGTGATGCATTCGGTCTGGCAGTTGTTTTAGTATTCATGCTTATGGCGGCTTTGTTTGAATCGCTAATATCACCATTAATTGTTATGCTGGCGGTACCACAGGCGATGGCAGGTGGTTTATTCGGCCTTATTTTGGCAGGAAAATCATTGAGTATTATCTCTATGATTGGCTTTATCATGTTAATCTCTCTGGTTACAAAAAATGCCATCCTGCTGGTTGACTATACTAATACCTTACGACGTGAACATGGCATGGACAGAAAAAGCGCATTGAAACAAGCAGGCCCGACACGATTGCGTCCGATTTTAATGACCACCCTGGCGATGATATTCGGTATGATGCCAACCGCCGTCGCATTGGCGAACGGTTCTGAAATGAGACAACCAATGGCAATTGTAGTAATCGGCGGCTTAATGCTATCCATGTTCCTGACATTGTTAATGGTACCGGTTTTCTACGATATCGTTGATGAATTAGGCATGAAGTTCGCGCAGTTAAAACAGAGAATATTGGAAAAATTAAAAGCTAAGTAAACAGACTTGTCCGGAAATAAATAGGTGTAGATTTTGAAGCTATTTATTAGACTTGTCCGCAAATAATAGGTGGTATCTTTCGGACTCTTTTCCTGCCATACATCGTTGTGTTTTTCACACATTATCAGCTTGATAATGTGTGAAAAAGAGTCCAAAAGATGATTGTAGTTATTTCCGGACAAGTCTATTTACTTGAAATTGTAAAACTTTATGCTGTTAGCAACTAAATCCGTACAAAAAAAGTCAGGATTTGATCACGGTCACTGAGCCTGTCGAAGTGACCTTAAACTATAATCTTGTAAATCATGATAATCCTGTCTAAATAAAGCAATTAAAGATGAACAGATTGGGTGTTTGGAAAAAGGATAAAAGTATAACAGGCGGCCCGCCTGTCTGAAAGTTGCAATAGCCGGGCCGGCTATTGTACGGG
>CAZNLA010000769.1:0-1900 GCA_964573385.1 uncultured bacterium | reverse complement strand
ATTGTAAACGTTCTCCCTGACCCAATGGATCTATCATAAAAGTAATATAACCCATCCGCGCCAATGCCTGGGCAAACGACTGATACGGCAGATATGCCTTACCATCCCATGAATGACCACACAAACATAATACTGCCGGTCGCGGTCCGGAGAATCCTTTTGGCAGATAAATATTCCCGGTTACCGGAAAATTTGGCCGACTCTCAAAAATTATTTTTTTAATGATATAAGTGTCACGGTCAATTTCACCGGTAACACGACTATTTAATGGCGTTTTTTGTGGCCATGGGCCAAAAATATTATCTATTTTTTCACGCGCATCCGCACAGTAGGCTAACGCGTCTTCGCGGGTTTGCAAATTCATTACCCGGTCGTTGTTTGCACGGTAATTTTCGCGCAGGCGGCAGGTTAAATATTCCTGCATCATCCGTGGAAAACGGTTAAGCATTTGTATATCGGTCATAATAATTACTTCTCCGGAATATAATTTCTCGCTTCAATTGCGCCTGCACTTAAAAAGACCGTGTCAACGCCAAGGGCGAGAAAAGTGAAACCATCAGAGACAGCCTTTTCAATTGTCACTTTTGACGGCAAGACTATATGCATTCCCGCAGATTTTCCGGTTTTCATGCAGGCTTTTAACACCTGGTTACACCCATTCTTAACTAATTCATGATTTATTTCACCAGGCACACCATATGAACCGCTTAAATCATATGGGCCAATAAATACTCCATCCACACCATCAACACGTAAAATTTCGTCTATATTTTCTACTCCCTGGCGTGATTCAATCATCACAATCACCGCGATATCATCATTTGCTTTTGCGGCATAAGCATCAAAATCTTTTCCCCAGTTATTCATACGGGAGAAACAATATCCCCGTATCCCGCGGGGTGGATATTTGGCCGCGGCGACAGCACGTTCCGCGTCTTCCGCAGTATGGATTAACGGAACAATTACCCCCTGCGCGCCAAGGTCTAACACCTGACGAATGGCAAGGGTATCATTCTCGCCCACCCTGGCTAACGGCACAACGCCACGACCATATAATCCACGTGCTATTGCCGTAAATGCGGCATTATCGATATCAGTATGTTCCATATCAACTGCTATCCAGTCAAAACCGGCATTAGCCAACACCTCCGCAACAGCAGGATGCCCAATTTGAATCCAGGTGCCAACTGATAAACGGCGTTCCAGCAAAGCCTGACGTACTGTAATATTCTGCATTTTTAAACCTCTGACCATGCGGTATGCAAACGGTTAAACCCATCCACAATGGTTTCTTCAACGGTCTTACCCGGCCATGGTGTCATTTCGATAAGTAGATTACCACGTTTTTCAGATGATAAAAAGCCAACATCCAGCAATAACCGTAATATTTCAGTTAATTCTTTCGTATCAATCTCTCCACCGGGGAAACCCATTGGTGGGTGGGTGTCACCATACCGCGGGTGTGATGTATCCTGCAATACGCAATTGCCCAAATGTATACGTTTAAGATATGGTGCCGCAATGCGAATAGCATCTTCAAAACTTTCACCCATTAACGGCAAATGCGCCATATCCAACTCTATTCCCATATTATCAACATCTGGTTTCAGTGATTCAATTAATTTAACACAATCCGCTGTCGGGCCATATAGAAATTTTTTATCTATGGTCATATCAAATGGTTCAAGTTGTGCGGTAATGCCAAATGGTTTTAATTCATTACATAACCAACGACAAAAATCGGCAAATGCCGCATGGTTTGCCGGAGTCGCCAAACACGGCGTTGGACCACCAGAAGCAAAAATAAAACCGGTTGCTCCAATAGAAACAGCCTGTTGAATCATATCACTTACTATCATGCGTGCCTGCGCCTGTTCCGGCAAACTTGTCGAACAAAAAG
>CAZNLA010000768.1:0-1904 GCA_964573385.1 uncultured bacterium | reverse complement strand
ACTCAATTGTACTGCTTGAGCAAATACGAACAATTGATAAAAGCCGTCTTGGTAAATACATTGGAAAGCTTGATGAAAAATATATGAAAGGGGTTGACCGTGCCTTGTTAATCAGTGTGGGAATAGAAATATGAAGCAAAAAATGAACTTATGTGAAATGGTTTTAAGAGAAGCAATTAATGAAAATACGCTTACTGCTACTTACAAAATAAATGGCGGTGGCATTGTTAATGTCAAAAGCATTTTTAATAATGGACAGCAATTTAAGGATGCTAATTTGCACTACTAAGGAGGATTTATTATATGAAAATGCAAAATAGTTTTGATGTAGGTATTTACACTCGTTTATCTCGTGACGATAATAACGGGAACTTGGAAAGCATGAGTATCGGTAATCAAAGACAGATACTTTCCGACTATGTAAAAGAAAAGGGGTGGAATTTAGTTGAAGCATATATTGATGATGGATTTTCAGGAACAAATTTTGACCGTCCTGATTTCAAGCGTATGCTTAAGGATATTGAAAAAGGTCTTATAAATTGCGTTATAACAAAGGATTTAAGCCGTTTGGGTCGTAACTATTCTATGACAGGTTATTATACTGATGAGTATTTTCCAGAGCAGAATGTTCGGTATATTGCTATTAACGATGGTGTTGACACAATGGGTAGCAACAATGATTTCGCAGCATTCCACAATGTAATAAATGAATATTATCCAAGAGATATATCAAGGAAAGTTAGACAGGTTAAAAAATCTAATGCTGCCAAAGGAATGTTTATGGGAAGCCGAGCACCTTATGGATACAAAAAATCTCCAACGAATAAGCACCTATTAATTATAGATGAAGATGTTGCTCATATAGTTCGTCGAATTTTTGAGGATATAGCAAATGGCGAAAATGGTAGACGCATTGCTGGACAACTTAATGCAGATTGTATTCCTTGTCCTAATGCCTATTATTATCAAAATCTTGATAAAGAAAATCCTCGTAAGGATGAGAGTATGGTTTGGGGTAGTTCATCTATATTAGGACTAATTGCAAATCAAGTCTATATAGGTGATATGGTTCAGGGTCAAAGACAGGTTATATCATTTAAGTCAAAAAAACGCAGGAAAACCGATCCTGATGAATGGATTATGGTGGAGAATACACATGAGCCAATTATTACTCGTGATTTATGGGATCAAGCACAAAAAATGCGGGAGACACGTGAACATTTCCATACTCCAAAGGTTGAGCGTGAAGTTTCTATATTTGCAGGACTTATCCGTTGTTCAGACTGTGGGTCAATTATGGCGGGTTCTCTTAGAGGTAATGAAGGAAAGAAAAAACTCACCTATCGTTGTGGTAGATATACAAACCACGGAAAAGAAGTTTGCACTTCTCATAATATCCGCGAAGAGGTATTAGTGGATATAGTACTTAATGATATTCAAAGCTACACTAAAATAGCAGAGAATGATAAACAGTCATTAACAAACCAAGTTATTCGTGCACTAAAGGAAACCACTATTATTGAAAGCAATGTGGCAGAGAAACAGCTTTCGGCTTCTGTACAAAAAGTTGAAGAAATAAAATCAACTGTAAAAAATCTATACAGAGAAAAATTATCTGGTAAAATGCCTGAAACATTCTTTTACAGTCTACTTTCTGACTATGAAAAAGATTTAAAAGAATTAGAAGAAAAAATACCTGTTCTTCGTGAACAGGTAAAATCAGAAGCAGGACAAGAAGATAATGTTAAACGCTGGGTAAATAACATTTCTAAATATCTTAAAGTAGAGAAACTTGATCGCTATATGGCGAGAGAACTAATTGACACAATTATAGTTTCAGAATTTTATAAGGTTGATGGAAAGAATGTGCAGGATGTTACGATTAATTATAAGTTTGTTGGCAA
>CAZNLA010000767.1:0-1907 GCA_964573385.1 uncultured bacterium | reverse complement strand
ACGTGTGCTCTTCCGATCTAAATTGCTGTAAAATGTAGAAACCCCGGCAATCTCAGCAGCGGTAATACCACTATTTTCTGATATATACTGCAATAAATGCATCGGCAAATAGCGATATTCAGCCTGAATAGCCTGCAAAATAGGGATAAGACCAGAAATATCAGCCTTATTTGCTGATAATATTTTATCAATTGTATTTTTTTCTAAAGGGGTAATATTCGTCAATTTGTATATCAATGCACCTTAATATTGTGCATAATTATACCTTATAATCCTGTTTTAAAGCAATTCAAAGGTAAATTGCAAATTGTAAATTGTAAATTGCAAATTAATTAAACTCTTCACTCTTCAAAATTTCACTCTTCACTCTTCAAACTTCACTCTTCCTTACAATTGTCCCAGGCTCGTATTAATTCTGATACGCTCCAGGCCTGGCTTATGGTGCCTTTGGGGTAATGGGGTAATTCGGCGTCGAATATTTCTGATACGCTGCCTACACCGGCATCCCACACATGTTTCAGTAATGGTTTTAATATTTCACGGCAATGTTTTTTTGCGGTTTTGGTATAACCGTGAACTTTTAAATACGCGTCAACATATGGCCCGATTAACCATGCCCATATTGTTCCCTGGTGGTATGCGCCATCGCGTTCCAACGAATCGCCGATATAGTATCCACGATATTGCGGATCATGGCGAGGTAGGGTGCGTAAACCATATGGTGTAAGCAGGAATCGTTCTACCGTTTTTACCACACAAAATGCTTGTGATGATGGTAAGGGTGAATATGGCAAACTGACAGCGAAAATCTGGTTTGGTCGTAGCTTTATGTCCGTCCCTTCACCCAATACGTCGTATAAATATTCTCCGGATTCATACCAGAACTTAACAAAATTCCGTTTAACCCGGTCTGCCAATTTTCCATAATCACCACCCCAACCCAAATCAGCAGATATTTTTTCCATAATGGAAAGCGCGTTATACCATAAGGCGTTAATTTCCACTGGTTTGCCGGCACGTGGTGTAACTACCCAGTCACCTACCTTTGCATCCATCCATGTTAATTGCCACCCCGGGGAATCCGCGATTATCAACCCGTCTTTATCCATACGAATACCATAATCAGTGCCAAAACGATAACAATATATTATCTCTTCCAATGGACGCCGCAACTCTTCCAGCAATTTAACATCAGGATTTGCAATATACAATTCATAAACGGCATTTACAAACCACAACGACGCGTCAACGGTGTTATATGCCTCGCCATCGCCACCATCCAGGAAAAGATTGGGCAATAACCCCCTGCGCAATGACGCGGCAAATGTCCGCAATATATCCGCGGCAACATCATATTTTTTGCTATTTATACATATACCGGGTAACGCAATCATGGTATCGCGTCCCCAATCGCCAAACCAATGGTAACCGGCAATTATTGTTTTTCCGGCTTTTTCTTTGCCATCTATTGTCCTGTTCACTAAAAAAGAATCCGCGGTTCGTCGTAAAAAAGCGATCTCCACCGGTTCGCTTATTTCTATTTTTGGCAAAGGTGATAACTGTTTTGGTATATGCCTTTCTTCGGTTGACAGGGAAATTGTTAATACACACCCGGGTTTTAATTCCACCACAAAATGTCCGGGGGCAAAATGATTATCAGATGGTGATAACCCACGTCTTTCTTCCCAAATATGGCGAATATTTCTATACCAGTCGGCATCTGCGTCCCAACTGCCAATACTGCTACGCATCCAGAAACCTTCCTGCATCCATGCAGGTTTCACATGTATTATCGACCCACCTTCCCAACGTGGAACATCAATTGTAAATGGTATACTGCCTTCATGGGTTTCGCCATGAAAATCGCGGGCATTAACCAATGGCGTCGCCAACAGGGTAAACGGTTG
>CAZNLA010000766.1:0-1907 GCA_964573385.1 uncultured bacterium | reverse complement strand
ACTTACCGCACCGGGACCTTCTATGCGAAAATTTTCCACACATTCAGGTGAAGACAATGGATTAGTATAAATTATTTGATTCATGATTGTTATCTATTTTTCCTTTTATTATTTTATCCCAAAATACTAAAATATCAATCTGTAACAAAACTACAGAGATGTTTACGCATTGCGGATATTGTACACCATGAGGACCGCATAGGATAAGGTATGCAGCCTGTATCGCGAAACTGTTGTCCCAATTTATGGTTAAATGTCCTTCTGCCGGTTATAAATTGACCCCAAAAACCATAATGCCAGTAAACGTTTGTATCAGGCACACCCATATTATCTGACCATTCAGATGGAAATAATTTTAACCATTTAGGATAAGAGTTTAACCATGTTGTGGTACTTATTTCTGTAACGTTAAACTTTTCCTTGCATTGATTCATCATATCAATAAAACATTGTGGAAAGTATCCGGGATCAACAAATGGAGATAAGGGATAACAGGCATTGGCAATATGAAATGAAATTCGCTGTGGATTATCTTTAACAGGTTCTAAATCATATCTCAGACTACCACACTGATATTTTCCCATATCTACTTTATTTGTTATATCACAAATATCTCTTTCTACCCGCGGTAACAAAAATGGAGTCAAAACAGATATACCTTCGTCTTCAAATGACTTCGCCGAACCTGACTGCCGATTTTTAATATATATTTCTTCCAGTGCGGCAATTAAACTCTTCCATTCCACTGTTTCCAATGACCCCAACGGACCGTCAAGAAAGTTAGGATTAAATGAAGTTCTGCGCCAGATATCCACCCGATTTTGTATTGTATCCACAAATGTATCTTCAGGATGTTCACTGAGAAAATGCCAGCAAAACCATAATTTCAAGCGAACACTTGAAACCAAATAATCCAGATATTCCTCCGGAGTTATTAAATCAGGTATATTCAATTCTTTTTTCATATAATATTTTCTCACCATTAGATATTAAATATTTGCAATCATATTCTCTATCAGTATAGTTCAACCTTTTCTGGCATTACTTAATCTTTTCAAAATATACATATTCCCATTAATAAATTCGCATTATTAAGATTTGCCATGGTCATACAAACTCTCTAATGGCAGAAAATCTATCTGAGATTTACCCGCATTCATACAACTTTTCTCCTAACGCCTGATTCGTCGCTTCTGCCATACGTTGTGCCATGGTCTTTAATCCCGCATAGTTCCAGTGGTTCTCATCACATAACGCAGAATCTGTAGAATCAACCGCTAATACACTATCTTCCCGCGCGGCGATATCGGCGATGGCAGCGTCGAAAGCAGAATATTTCTTCATAGACTGGAATTGCGTCATCACAATAATGGCCCCCGGCAATAAATCCTTTATACGTCGGAGATGCGAAATGACGGCGGATTGCCAGAGATTTATGTCAGTACCTGCGATAGCGTCATTAATACCGAGACTGAACCAGACTACCCATTGCGGTTCACCGGGAATTTTCCGCCTGGCGGCTTCAATTCGCTGTACATGTTTTTTCCAGTAACCTGACGGGTGATTCGGTACCCATTCATCAATCATGGATCCCCCCTGACCCGTCTTGACCAGATAAACCTGCGAATAGCCTTTAAATACGCCTGACTCAACTGCAGAGGCAAGACCGTTTTCCAGTCCATGACAAGTATCGTAGTAACTTTCTAATCGATAATGTTCACGCAGATTGTTTCTGCCGAGATATAACGGTTCAAAGGTAAAAAGCTCATCTGCCAGATTCAGAATTTGGACTGACGACCGCGGTTGGCACTCTTCCAGTGAGGCATCAGCATTCAACCCTATTCCGCCGGAGTTGCTTTCACCGGTGATGACGAAAACTAACGGACGGTCTGGTATGGCGATGCCAT
>CAZNLA010000765.1:0-1924 GCA_964573385.1 uncultured bacterium | reverse complement strand
TGGCTGGAAAAGAGTCCGAAAGATACCGCCTATTATTTGCGGACAAGTCTAATAAGCAGAGAAATGAATTGCTGCTTACCTGATTTACTATTGACCCTTAAATCTCCAGTTGATATTATCAATCCGGCAATTTTTGATTAAGGATGTTTTTATGACTCAGAAATATGATATTGCGGCTTATATATGGCCGTCTTACACCGGCGATGAAATGCGGTCGCGGATTTTTTGGCCGGAGGGTATTGGCGAGTGGCAGTCGGTGAAAAACTCGGTTAAGAAAACACCCGACCATAATTGGCCGCGAAAACCGTTGTGGGGATATCTTAACGAGGCTGACCCATCCGTTATGCAAATGCAGATAGACGCGGCGGCAGACCACGGTGTAAATGTATTTATTTATGACTGGTACTGGTATGACCGACGGCCTTTTCTGGAAAATTGTCTGAATGATGGTTATCTGAAAGCAAAAAATAATTCGCGGGTAAAGTTTTATCTGATGTGGGCAAACCACGATGCCAATTATTGTTGGGATATCCGCAATTCACATATACATAATAATGACGTGGTATGGCTTGGATCGGTTGACCGGAAAGAGTTTGAGATAATATGCCACCGACTTATTGATAATTATTTTAAACACCCGTCATATTACACCATCGATGGCAAACCGGTATTTATGATATATGACCTTAGCAACCTTATGCGCGGTTTAGGTGGTTTGGACGCTACCCGTGACGCATTTGACTGGTTCCGTGCCCAGGTTGTCGCCGCCGGTTTCTCCGGTTTGCATCTGCAGTTAGTTTACTGGAATCAGCATAGCATAAACCTTAGTGGTGTTGACGCCGGCAGAACCGCTGCCGGTAGCGAAATAATAAACGCGTTGGGTTTTGACAGCATGTCTCACTACCAATTTGTGCATTTTACCAATATCGACCGCGATTACAATGTAATAATGGAAGATGTGGTGAAAGAATGGGAAAGATTGGAAAAAGAATTCACCATCCCATATTTTCCGCATATTTCCATCGGTTGGGACAATAATCCGCGTTACAAAGAGTTTCGTCCGGGAATAGTGAAAAATAACACTCCGGAAAAATTCCTGCGCGCGATGGAACAGGCAAAGTCATACGCTGACAGCCACCCGGGACAACAACCATTAATTACCATCAACAGTTGGAACGAATGGACCGAATCAAGTTATCTGCAACCGGATGACCTGTACGGATACGGTTATCTGGAAGCGATTAAGAAACTTTTTGGCGGTTAATGTGAATAAAATATTCCGTTCTATCCTGTAAAAAACTGAACACTGAAAACCGAAAACTAAAAACTAATTAATATCAGGAGACCGATAAATGTCTGAGAAAAAAGCAAAAAACTTCACCTGCCAGGTACGCGTACAACGCACCACGGTAGAATACGGCTACGTAAATATCGCGCTTAGTCCGGATATAATAACCGATGACAATAATCTGAATGCCCAAAAAATTATAAAAGCGGCACTGCAACTGGCTACTCAACCGAAGATGGTATGGTACCCGGAAACACAAAATATAGAACTGCTCCCGGAACAGAACCCGATAGAAGAAAACGAAGAATCATTCGATATATCAGGTGACGAGATTTAGAGTTTTTGTTAGTGACACAGAGGTTTGATTAAATTAAAAATTAATAATGGAAGATTAAAAATTGAATAGTCAACGCAAACCCTATTTTTCCTAATTATAGATTGCAATTCACAAAAAGCCCCACCCCTCAATCCCCTCCCCAAGGAGAGGGGAAGAACGTCAATCTGGGACTGACACCGAGTGGCGAAGCCAGGAAGGTGTCTGTCCCATCGGGGTGATACAAGGTTTTGCAATCTTTTTAAACAATTTTTAATTTTTAATTTCCAATTTCCAACATGCAATCTTTCTAAACAATTTTT
>CAZNLA010000764.1:0-1930 GCA_964573385.1 uncultured bacterium | reverse complement strand
CTGAAATCACAGCAATTCTTGCATGGAATGACCCCTGCGCTATTCATCTCATAAACTTATTATCTTCGGCAGGGATTTCTGTTCCGGAACAGATTAGCGTTATCGGTCATGATGATACATTTCCATTACTTGATAAAACCGGGTTTAATCAACTAACAACTATTAAAATACCACTTCTCGAAATAGGGAAAGCTGCAGGACAACTGATTTGTAATTTAACAAAAGATGAACCGACAGATAATATACCACGGGTATTGCCAACTAATTTAGTAATTCGAAAGTCGACAAAAAGTATATAGTGCAATTATTTAAAATCCAGCATTTAATATGCCACTGTTTTCGGTACTATCACATCCGTACCTATCAGTCTAACACACATAAATCTAAGCAATCCCAAGCGTGTGTTGAAGCTTGTCTATATTTAATTCGCGGGGTTGGCATCCCTGCTGAACACATAACGCGGCAGCAGTGCCAACAGCGATACCGATATGCATGGTGATTTTCTGAACTCTATAGCTCGCGTGTGCTTCATGGGTGCCGGCAATATTTCGACCGGCAAGAAATAATCCATCAATACCTTTTGGCACCAGGCAGCCATACGGCAAATCGTAAGCCGGTACCTTACCGGCAAATCCTTCCGCCTGACCCACGCCGTCCGGATTGTGGATGTCGATCGGGAAACAGACTTCGCTTACCACCGCGTCTTCACGGCGCAGGCCAGACGCAAGCATCCCGATAGTAACTGTGGTCAGACCGGTGAAACGTCGTGTCTCTCTAACTCCCACTGTGGCCGGCATCTCGGCAATATAACAGTTTTTATATCCGGGAGCATTTCGGCACAGGAACTCAGTCACTATCCGCGCCTGCTGACGGCCAATAATCTCAGCCATGGTTAAATCAATCGCTGAAAGTCCATCAACTTTATTGATTTGCGTCGCGTTAATAACCCGACGACCAGGCATGCGCGAAGCATAAATACGAATGATGCCAATCTCCGGGGGTAATTCTTTCATCTCCCGGCCCCGCATCACAATATCGTGCCATGACCCGTTTGGCAATGTCAATTGAACCGCTTCTTCCTCAGACCCGCATATGAAGGCATTATCATCAACTCCACCGACTTCGAACATAATGCTCATTGGTTGTGTCAGTCCATCGCTTTCGCGTCCATGTTCAAATGGGACACCGGCAGAAGCTGATATATCGCCATCACCGGTTGAATCAATAACGATACGGGCGTAAATATCGTGTAGTCCTTCTTTATTAAGAACCCTTACACCAGAAACCTGCATATCGTTAAGGATTGCACTGACACACCATGTATGTAAAAGAAGTGTGACTCCTGCCTTAATAAGAGCCTCTGCCAAAACCAAATCCGCCAGTTTAGGACTCTCGTTGTTGAGAGCGTCGAGGAGTTCGGTAACTATCGGGTTAGGATTTCTGCACCAGCCCATAATCGGCTGCACCAAACCATTGACAAACGCGCCGCCAAGACGACCTTCACGTTCCACAAGTAATACTCTATTGCAACCTTGCCGGGCAGTGGCAAGGGCTGCCGCGACAGCACCCAGTCCACCGCCACAAATCACCACATCCCAGGGTTGTGCAATATCTGTATATACGCTTTTTATATGTCCTGTAATTTCATTATTGATAGATGTAGTCATTTCATGCTCCATTTCATGGCATCAAGAATCTGTATTAAAATGGTCGCTTCGACAGGCTCAGCGACCGGTCACTGAGCTTATCGAAGTAACCTTATGCGAAAGTTCTTTCATAAATAACACCATTCTTTCGTTTGATTTAATCGCAAGTGGATACGTCAGAATTAACAAGACCCATTTCCATTAGTTGCAACATCAAGTCTGCAACCAGTTCGCTGGTGTATGGACTTCCACGCCATTCAAAACCATTACTGCGTTCTAACCAT
>CAZNLA010000763.1:0-1931 GCA_964573385.1 uncultured bacterium | reverse complement strand
TAGTCTGATACATCATCTCTATATCTTCAAGTGGTACAGGGAAACTGACCAATTCATTCTGTTTTATGAGATTTTGATAGGTTTCTACCCACGTAGATGCCCATTTATTTGGATCGGTCATGACAAGCATTCCATAAATGACGCTTTTTACTATATCCTTCCACTTATCCGGGGCAAGGTTTTTGTACTGTTCTTGACGAGAATTACTGATGTACTCACTATTAGACACGAAATTTATATCTTCGTTTTTCATAAATATTGATTACAAACTGAAAGGGTCATACCGGTATGCAAGAATCGTGTTACCGACTCAAACGATATGACCCTTTCAGTTAATAAATTATTATAAAAATGGACACGATATTCTTGCATAGGTACATTTTATACCCACTTCAATTACTATGCAACTGGGGATAACTTTATAGCCGTATAATATTATAACACACTTTTATGCGTTTTGGTATCCTGTTTTTCCCTATAGTATATACTAAAAAAACAGGATAACAATATCCTACGGCTATCGCCTCCTAGCGGTCGGCGAAGCCGTCATGGTATTTAGAGCAAAACCATGATTTATCCTGTTATTTGTGGAGAAAACAGGATAACAGGATATAATATGGCTTAAACTCGTTGACTTATCCACAGTTGATCCTTGCATCCCGTCTTCCGTATGTAGTATACTGTAAGGGTGAAGCTAGGTTGTGCTAGCCAACGTCTGGCACTTAACAGTTAATTAAAAACAATTATGAAAAACTATCAGTATCGAAGGGCTAAGTGGGTTGCATTCAAGAGGTCAGTCGAGTTCTACTTCAATCGTGTGGCTCTTATCACTGTGATCGTGGCAATTGGAGGGGCCTGCTGGACGCTACGAGGGCAGCTACGCCCTGTTTACGCAGAGAATCGAGTGGAAGTACCTGTATACGTCACTGCAACGACTACAGCCCCTGTTATGCAGAGGATTGCGAAATGTGAGTCAGGTGGTTCACATTATGGAAAAGATGGGCAAGTGGTTATCCATGTGAATTCTGACGGCAGTTATGACGCGGGAAAATACCAGATAAATTCCATTCATAATGCTTCTGCAAAGAAGATGGGACTAAATCTGATGATTGAAGCAGATAACGAGGCATATGCTAAGTATCTGTATGCTAACGAAGGGACCGGCGATTGGTATAGTTCGCGTAGCTGCTGGCAGTAAATAGTTATCCACACCACTGATGCACCTGTTTGTTGGTATAATGTACCGATGAATAGGTGCATTTTATGTAAAACAAAACTATCAAAAGCCCCAAGAAGCCTCCCACACGTCCACGATCACTGCATAAATGAACTGTGGTCTGAACTTATCGACATCAAACATGATGTGAAGTGTAAGTATAAGAGAAAGGTTAGTGATGATGTTAGATATTCGATTGCGCAAAGAATATAAGTAATGGTATAATATAAACACAATGAGCGGAACAAAAATGGGACAAATTAAATCAAAGCTCGGACTTCGAGGAAAAACGAAGCCTGGTGAAATGATTGCGCGTATGAATAAGATCAAACAGGATAAGATGAAGGTCGATGTTATTAAAAAAATAATATAATACTAAAATGAGCATTAACGGAGCATCAAGAATGGTTCAAGCACAAGAAGTTTTGAATGGAGAATCTAACTCAGAACTAAATGCTAAATTTGCGAATGAGAATGAGACGGTCAAGGCGATAAAGAAGATCCCACTTAAAAACCCTAGTGAACATAACCATAGTAAATAAAACGCTATCATGATCGGCTTTTTTGAACACCAACGTAGTGGCTGTATGCTATACCGGACTAAGCATCCGATGGATATGTTGAACGCCAATGGTGTTCCTTCTTGTTTTGTACAGATCAATGTTGATATTGATTCAAATGTGTATGACGCTATGAAGGCAGTGCAAGTCTATGG
>CAZNLA010000762.1:0-1967 GCA_964573385.1 uncultured bacterium | reverse complement strand
TTTCACCGACTAAAACCACCAAGTTTCTCTTGGCGCACGTTTTCAGTTTTCAGATAGGGTCACTGAACTTGTCGAAGTGACCTTTGTAAAAATCCTGACTTTTTTGTACTGATTTGGTTACTAACGGCCTAATAATGTTAATTCCATAGTCCACGGCAATGCCCTCATCCTTATATACATTTATAAAAGTTAATATTTATATGGAAAATATTGAAAAATATGAGGAAACAGGCAATTTTGCCTAAACGCTGGGGTTATTTTCCAGATAAATATTAACTTTAATAAAAGTGTATGGGTTATTGTAGATTTTAAACTGTTCTGATAAATAAAATGTTTACAAAATATGTATTATCAAACTTACATCATTACTTTCGCTAACTAATCGGTCGGATCAGTCAGATCAGTCGGATGTCTAATAATTTGCAACACCGCTATTTAATCATATCCCTTTGTGGTTGCTCACATCTCTACTCTTCACTCATCAAAGTCTCAATAATTACCCCGGGATTGGGGTTGGCGGAGATTGCTTTGAAAATTTCTGATTTTACACCATAAACGGTGCGAATTATTTCCAGTATTAATCCCGGTCGCCATCTGGAATTTTCTGCCATTAATTCCACTAATCGTATTAAAAAATCCGCCTGTTTTCTTTTTACTGGGATATCTCCGCGTAATGTAGTTTCGATATCGCGAATAAGCCATGGGTTTGCCATTAATCCACGGGCAGGCGTAATGCCATCTGCCGATGTTGTATCTATTAATTCTACCGCCTGTTGGGTAGTGAATATATCGCCACTGGCAAATAACAGGCAGTCGGGCAAATATTCCCGCGCAGTTATAAATCGTTTCCATCCGTCGGGGGGGTTATTATACATCTCTTTTGCTGTGCGGTAATGCAGGGTTATCCAGTCTGGTTTGGCGTCGCGGACAATTTGCAGTATTGCCGGTAATTCGTCAGGTGACTCAACACCCGATCGTATCTTAACCCCGATGCCACCGGCGGGACAAGCATCGCGCATCATCTTCAGGGTGTCGCGAATCCATTCCGGTTTCTTTAATGTGGCACTGCCTGCCCCACTGCGGGTAACTATCGGGCTGGAACATGCGCAATTTAACTCCACCCCCTGCACGTTATCCATTGTTGCTAATATGCCGGCACTATTTGCCAGGTGTATCTCTTCGGTTCCCATTATCTGCGCGATAACAGGTTTTGGCTGGAATGGCGTTAACCGCATTGCCAGTTTGCGCGGGTTGGGGGTGTTATTTGTAATGCGGATAAACGGCGTTATCCACATGGGAATCAAATCAAAATCATTCATCGCTCTGCAAAACTCTTCAACCATTATCCCTTCCATCGGTCCGGGCAAAATACGTGAAGGAATAACCTTGCCACCCGGCAAGGCCACAGGCTGTAATAATTTTTTTAATGAATGATTCACCATGTTTTATAAATTCGACATTTTCACAATACTTTCCTGTAATAACTTCGCCAGGTTTGCAACATGAGATTTCTTTTGCAACTTTTTAATATTAATGTTGATATTATATATGTTTCCTGAATAGATTATCCATCTATTTAACAAAAGGGGTATTTCTTGCCGAACATCATGATATTATCACCCATTATTATGGGTATTTCCACCTTTCTCAGTTTGTTTTTGTCAATTAGTGCAGTCGCAGACAACACATTTACAAATCCACTTAAACCGATTGGCACACCTGTAATAGTGGATGTTTGGCCTGATATTCCCCCTGGTGAAATTGGCAACATCGGCGAGGAAACTATCTGGAAAATGCGACCTGATGGAAAACCGATTCCAAATGTTGGGGGGAAACCGGTAAAATGGCTTACCAATATCAGCAAACCTACCATCACCATTTACCGGCCAACCAGGGATAAAGATACCGGCGCATCCATGCTTATCTGTCCCGGTGGCGGCCTTACCTACCTGGCATGGGACAGTGAG
>CAZNLA010000761.1:0-1968 GCA_964573385.1 uncultured bacterium | reverse complement strand
CAGGCTCAGTGACCGGTCGCTGAGCCTGTCGAAGCGACCATTTTTAAGCATATTTCTCTTGTAAAGCGAAAGTCCCGTAAATTATTAATTTTAATGTATTCATGCAGGTATATTCTGTGATAAAATAAGCTATGAATACCATTATCGACGTGGCAAAATATTGTCCGCAATGCGGTGATAACATTAAATTAAAGAAATCTGCAAATAATATAAAGTGCGAATTATGTGGTTTTACCTTTTTTATTAATCCTGTATCCGCAACAGGGGCATTAATATTTAATGAGGATGGTAAATTGTTAATTATCATCCGCGCAAAAGACCCGGGCAAAGGGAAATATGGTTTGCCCGGCGGTTTTGTTGATTTTAATGAAACAGCAGAAGAAGCCATTACCCGTGAAGTTAAAGAAGAAACCGGATTGCAGGTGATAAGCACTGCGTATCTCAGCAACCATACAAACCTGTATCATTACAAAGGAATAACAACCTATGTGCTGGATCTGTTTTTTGTTGTAAAAGTACAAAATTTAGATATTACATTGGACTATGCTGAAGTGACGGACTTCACATTTGTCGACCCAACCAGTCTGAAAGTTGATAATTTCGCTTTTGAATCAAATTATAAGGCGTTACAGACGTATTTACATATACAGAAATAAAGGTACAATAAGAACATAAAACTGAGGTGAAATTGATGGCAGTTAAACAAAGTAAAAAAGATGATACTACCCCGTTATGGTTTTTACCGGTAAAACGGGCATGTGGTGTAATATGGCCATTTTTCCTGGTGGTCGGCTGTATTTTGTTGCTTGCCATGTTTGGTTTGCTGTTTTTTAACAAATTAATTGGACAGGAATGGTTAAATAACATGTTGTCAGTGATGAGTTTCTTCATCATCATGGCATACCTTACAGCATCATGCGCCTTTTGGGATTTAACTGTACCTGGTTGGGCAGGATTAATATTTGGTGTTGCCGCGTTTAACGGTGCCCCGTATTTAATAAATTTCATTACCAAAATAAATGGTTTGTCAGAACAGTTATTAAAATTAAAAGATTCCGCGGTGCCATCTGCAGCGGCGCGAACAGTGCCGGGTATGGCGGCAGAAGCAAACGCAGTGGCGGCAAAAGCAACTGATACACTACATGGAGTTGTAACATTTCTGCATAAATTTACCACCGACCTGATAAATATCGGGTTAACCATTGCCATATTGGCAGTAATACATTTGATATTTGTATTTATAATTCGCATTATCCGCGCGAAAGGCCAAGCCAGACGACACGCGATAAAATATTTAGATATGACCGCGTCGGATGCTGTCCGCCGGGATTATGTGCCAAAATGCTGGCAAACATCGCGATGTCGACCGGCAGTAAGAAAAGTATGCCCTAATTATCTGGAACGTACGACATGCTGGAAGGTAAGATCCGGTTGTTTCTGCCAACGCGATTTGGCTAATTATCTGCGTGAAACTGTCGAGGATATAACAGAAGATACAAAAGCACCAACCGCACAGGAAATGCGAGATAAAAAACGCGCTTTTGAAATGATAAAACAGAAATTGAAAACCAATAAACCAAAATGGAAAGACCAGAAAGAAAGATGTTTCAGTTGTCCCATATTTTCTGAACATCAGGAATATAAGTTCAGAAATCTGCAATGGGTTAATTACATAATTGCAGGTTTAATTGTCGCTATATTATTTGTCCCTTATGAAATGGCTTATAAATATTTGTTCACCAAAATAGACGATATTCTGTTGAAAGTAAAAATACCATTTGTACAGGTAACCGGATTTGCCAATTCACCATTTGAATGGGTTTTATTAGGGGTATTAACAATCATTATACTTTCATACATCATGGCGTTATACGAACATATTTTGCTGGAATGGAAATGGTAGGGTAATTACGAATTACGAATTACGAATTACGAATTACGAATTACGAATTACGAATTACGAATTAC
>CAZNLA010000760.1:0-1972 GCA_964573385.1 uncultured bacterium | reverse complement strand
GGTCAGAATCCAAAGGATAAGATGATACTGCCATGGTGAAATCTGTTGAATGACCACGGGATACTTTCAGGTCAATGGACGCTGAGTCCTTATTAATAAGATAAACTCCACCGCTATCCATCCCGGATGCTGTTAATGACGCGTCAAGACAATATTCAAGTGCGCTTTCCAGATTTTGTTCACCGGCCATTTTATGTTCTATGTCACGTTGTAATAATAATAAATTTTCGGACTGTCTTCGTGCTTCTTCTATCCCAATGGCGGTTGCGATGATAGAGATGATAGTGCAATCCAAAATAGATGGCACATAATCAGTTGAATAGACAGTGCATAACGAACCAACTGCCTGTTCATTAAATATAACCGGGTACCCAACATAGGTCTGTAATTTATATTGGGTAACATTGGGATCAGATACAGCATAAAATGAACTCTGTAAATTACGGACGATGAATACTTCCTGGATATTTTTCTTAATCACGTCAAAACATATATGCCCTTCCGGTGAATCTACCGGAATAAATCCCGGGGGAGTTTGCCATTGTCCCCAGGCGTTAATTTTACCGTCAACCACACGATTATAAAGTGCACAATTAGCATTTAATAATTCACCGCATAACGCAGTCAGTCGGTTAATATTATCTAATGGATTATCAGTGAATGACAAAAAACATTCCTGTAACTTATCCATTCGGTTTTGGTTTTCGCTTTGTATTTTAATTTGCTGATGACGCCAATGTTGCCACCATAATATCATACCACTGATAAACGTTATTAATATTGTCAGTAAAATTGCAATCCAGCGATAGTGGTTTAACTGTATATTCCAGACGTCATAACCGATGTCAATGCCGAATACAGCGATTATATTATTAGTTACCGGGTCTCGTATTGGTACTAATGCGGATATCCATGTTCCCCACTGGTCAGTTGCCGGTCCGTCAACAACAGGCTTTCCGCTATTGAATACATTGAGTAAAGGCGGTGTTACATCTGTATAAACTGTTCCCGGTAATACCCCTTTTTTATCAGCATCCAGCAAAAATATAATATCATTACCACGTTTGCTAAAAAGGTAAGCATATCTGGAGTGGATATTTGCTTGCTGAAATAATCGTATTCTGGATAGAAGTTTCTTGTATTCTGGTAAGTTTGTATCAGACGGTATACCGCGTAACATAGTTATCTCTGATACATCAAGCAGTTTTGACGCAGTATTTACCTGCGATAAAAAAATATTCCGTAATTGCGCGTCACCAACATTAACGGCATAATGGATGCTACACCACCCAAAACATAAAATGCCGATTAAAATCATTGCACCACAAAACATGATGTTCTTTACACTAACCACGGTTTTATTTTTTTTAAATAAAAGCTTTGTGGTAATTATTACTGACGCAACAATGAAACAGATACTAATTATAGACCAGGCAATATAATACCAATTCATTTTATATCCTTTATTGTATTAGCAAAGATTAATTATAATTGATAATTTCATAAATCATTTCGTGTCAATTTATAACATCATCGTTAAAAACTGTAATAAAACACACTATACCATAATTAATGAATAATCAGCAACCACAATATGACTAATTATCAACAATATTATTCCTGATTTTTGCTGTTTGCAGGATAAATTATACTTTATTTTACATAATTTTATTCTACAGTGATTCAATTTAACTTAAATTTTAATAATTCGACTTATCTGTCTAATCCGACTGAAATATAAAATTGTCACTTTTGGTAATTTTATCGAAATTAATCTGTAAAGTAAGTATTTATTATTACAATATTAATAACAATTGATTTGTAATTTTAAAATGATGTAAATAATAGCTTCGTATTGTGGTTAAAATAAATTTACTTCTTTTATCATTATTCATCCTTGTTAATTTTCTTACCCTTGAGCCAATTGCAAATTAAAATTAATTATAGATTTTAGCAGGTATTTTGACGTTTC
>CAZNLA010000759.1:0-1985 GCA_964573385.1 uncultured bacterium | reverse complement strand
GGCAGCATGCAACCGGTGGAAAATCCCTGTTGCGGATAATGCTGCCGGTACCACTTTTTACCGTACTGACACTAAAGAACTAACCGTCGATTGGGCAACGGGTTCATTAATAATTGATACACCAAAAACCCAGGGTGTATCCGGATTTATTGGGTGGAGAAAAAATAATATTACCCGAAATATGACATGCGATATTGATACACCATACGGAAATGTCTTAATAACCAGTGCGGATGACAAACCATTACAAGTATCAAACCGCATGCTGTTAACTGCCACCGGACGCGTACAGAATACCGGACAACTTTTGGGTAAAGACAAAGATGGATTCACCAATTTCACCAATATAGGCAAAGCACCTATTCTTGTTGAAGCGATGCGCGGCAACGTCACCATAACTTCTGACTTTGCGTCTACGCTGTTAGTATACGCATTGGATTGCGAAGGGCGACGTATGGGCAAGGTTGATACTACCAATGACAAAGGGAAATTAACATTTAAATTATCGCCTAAATGGGGAACAATTCTTTTTGAAATCTCAACTCCGGAAATAAAAGGACCCGAGGTAACAACAGTCGGGGCAATTTGGCCATTGGAAGTACGCGAACGCACCGAAGCACCACCGACACCATCACTGGTAACACTGGAAGAGTTCTTTGATTCCGCCAATAAAAACAAAGGTGAAAAAACAACAACTGACGCCAATACAACTGATAAAAATCCGCGTTTTGTGGCAAAAAAAATTACCGCAAACTCTTTTAATCCGTCATATGGCAACGCAAAAGCGGAAGTATTACCTGATTTAACAACTGACTTTGCATTAAAAATACAGTTTGGAAAAATAAACAAAGAATGGTATGGTGGTTTTTGGTCTGCTTTAAACGCGCCATCAATAAATAAACCGGAAGATTGTCTGGGATTTGGCATCACTTTTAAGGGTGATGGCACCATGCCACGGGAAACATATATAACATTAAAAACCTCAACCGGTTTGGCATACACAACAAAAAATATTAATAAAATATTTGAAAGTGACGCATGGAAAGATTTGCGATATACCGCGGAAGATTTCAAATTAACGGACGCGTCAGCGAAGGATCATCCGGAAGCATCAAAAACAATCGATTGGAGCGCCGTAAACCGTATCGATTTCAGTTGCGTCGGACCATTAATGGATACCATCTCTATCGGACAATATCGTAATTTTTATTTTGATTTGACCCCTGTGGATAAGGTATCACCTACTGTTACGCCAAATAGCGGTAAATCAACACGTTTTGTCGCTAAGAAATTTACAGCTAATTCCGTTAATCCATTTTATGGTAACGCCAAAACAGAAGCAGTACCGGATTTAGCCAATGATATCGCGTTAAAAGTGCAGTTCGGCAAAATAAACCGCGAATGGTATGGTGGATTTTACACCATAATTGAAGCACCGACAGGACTGAAACCGGAAGAAATTCTGGGAATTGGTATATCATTTAAGGGTGATGGCACACTGCCACGCGACGCATATTTTTCCCTTACCACACCCACCGGCATTAAATATATGACGAAAAATATTAATACCGTCTTTGAAAATGATGGCTGGAAAGATAACCTTTACAAAGCGACCGATTTTAAAATAGATGCTGCTTCGGCAAAGAATAACCCCACCGCGCCGGTTAATCCTGACCTTAGTTCAATTAACAGAATAGATTTTAACTGCGTCGGACCGTTAATGGATACCGTATCTGTCGGGCAATTCCGCGAAATATATTTTGATATCGTAAAATCACCGGAAACCGCCACCCCCGCCAAAGATACCCAAAAGTTACTTGGAACATTGCCAATTGCTATATTGCCCGCAACACCGGCACTGACAATACCGTATCTTGCTGACACTAAAATAATTGCCGATGGCACCCCAGACGAAACCGCCTGGACAAAATCCGTCGCGTTATCCATGAACGAACTATTAGTGCCGAAATGGCATTTCTTTGGAA
>CAZNLA010000758.1:0-1990 GCA_964573385.1 uncultured bacterium | reverse complement strand
TTTGAACTCAAACCCAATCATCCATTAATCCAACAATCCATCCATCCGTCATCCTGTGGGATGACTCTGTTCAGAACTCATTGAAGACCTTGGCTAATGTTAAGTCCGGTTGCGGACAAATACTTACTCATGTCATCATCTAGCTTATCATGCATTGGTGCATAAATGTCCTTATATTGGAACTCTTCCGGTTTAAAATCATCGAAAATGATCTGAGGACGCATGTCGGATGTAAAGACCTTTTCAACAAGCGAAGAGAATGCCTGATAATAAGAATCGTCATTTGCGCCAAACAGGTCTTTCAATTTGCGGGAATAAACAATCCCGCATCCGTAAGGCATGGCGGCATCGTTCTTTACTTTTGGATAACCGTATTTTAAAATCTCATCCTCATAAATTACCGGCAATTTTCTCACCATGCGGCAATACCATGGACGCACACCGAACTGTTCAAAAAGCGCAGCCCATTTTTCAAAACCGGCAGATTCATCCGAGTAACATATTATCAAGGCCGGTTTGCCGTTATAATCGCCCAAAGATGACGCGACCGTGAGCTCGCTGACGATTCGCGCCTTATCTTTTTCCATATTCAATCCGTGATATATCTCGACAAATACGGCATCCATATGTCTTACCCACATTTCCATGCTGCATCCCTGCCTTACCTTGTACGGCATCACATCGCCGCAGCAGCATCCCCACAATGCCACATTGTCAGGCAATGCTTTCCGCAGATTACCGTAAAACGCATCCACCGAATCATACCGCATTTGTATCCATGCCTGAAAAAGTGAATCACTGTAATTATTCCAGAACCCGGTATCTTCCACTGCGGGAATTTCTTTGCCGGTCCGTTGTTTGAACTTTTCACGGCAATATTGGCAAGTACAAGAATATATGTCCGGGTGAAAAGCCGTATCGTCTGACATCACCCCGTCAATACCAGTGTTCCTGACCAGTCTAGTGACATATGCATAATACTCTTCAAGATAGTCAGGATTATTCGGACAGAATGCTTCTGCGTTGTAGCCTGGCAGATACAATGGTTTATCAGTTTTAGCGGAAATAATCCGCCAGTCAGACAGTTTTTCCCCGTTTACCACCTGATTATCCCATGAGTCAGGAAAAAGCGGGAGATGGTGATCCTGATTGATAACGATATGTTCCCGGTCTTTTTCATCTCTGATACGATGAACAAGTTGATTGCTGTGATGGTCTGTCACCGTAATTCCGCGGGCGTGGCAGATTTCCACAACCTTACGCAGCATGGCATCATAACGGTCAAAATAATTCAGCCAATCCCATCTGAAATGAACTCCGAACGTTGTGACGGAATTAACACCGATGCTTTTATATATATCGGCGCGGCGCTCCCACTTGCTTATTATTTCCGGGGCAGGATATTTTAAGTCATCCCACGAAAACCACCACGAAGTCATATTTGCATTTTTCAGCCAGTCAAATCCTCTTCGTTTCATTTTTATTCCATTTCAAAGTTATGGTAGTTTTGATTTAAAACAAAATTTCAATCACGCGTCAGCAGTTTGCGGACTTCTCTAACATCATTATTATTTTCTATTTCACCAAGGAATTTTTTCATCTGCTCGCCAGTTGACTTGCCCTTTGCAGGGAATTCTATCCGCTTCTCTTCGTATTTCACTCCGTCCCATAAAATGATGTGTTCATTTACGCCATTGTGCGCCCATACCGGGATTATCCCGCCCTTATCGCCAAGAATTTGAATTTTCGAGAAAGCCTCGGTGTTATTGGAATAACATTCTTCCAGAAATACTTTTACCCCTTTCTTCATCACAAAGCTGTCATGGGTAAGCGTGTTGCTTTTTACTTCTTCTTCCAAGCGGCAACCGGTGCTGAAAACAAAATCCGGCTCGTCATTAAACCACCATCTGGCAACATCGCACATGTGTATTCCGCAATCAATGCCCGGGGTAACGCCGCCGCGCAGAAGATTGCGCATCATGGGCCAGTC
>CAZNLA010000757.1:0-1999 GCA_964573385.1 uncultured bacterium | reverse complement strand
TTATTGCTCTAGTAAAAGCGGCATGAACTTCAGCAACCGGACATTCATATTTTTTAGCAATTTCACGTATCACTATATCCATTTTTGATAACTGTTTATCAAACTCCGGACTGGCAACCGAAGGAAGCGTTAACAACAAAACTTTAATCTTCTTCTCTATCAAACTCTTTACTACATCATCATAATTTTGTTGGTATACTGACATATCCATATTAAGTGCGCAGTCATTTGTACCGGCGTGCATAATAACCATATCAGGCTTTAAATCAATAATATCACGTTGTAACCGCGCTTTAATGCCACTTATGGTATCACCACCGACACCGGCATTAAACATCATTAATTTTCGGTATTGTCGCTTAACCCGTAAAGTACTGACAACCCAATCCGGCCATGCCGCACCATCTGTCAGGCTATCCCCAACAAATACAATTCTCTTAACACCCTTCATAATATTCATTTTATCTGCCCCGAATGAAAATAATACAGCATTTAAAACAAAAATAAGCATCAAAATATTTTTCATCACTATATCCTTTAACCACACAATACTTCATACATTATATCAATATCCACATACAAAAAAAAGGGCAACCACGAAGTGGTTGCCCATGACAAATTATTTATTACCTGCGATTACGATGGTTACCATCTCTGCGGTCATTATCGTTTCGGTCACCATTTCTTCTGTCATTTTGACGATCATCATTCTTTTCACGACAATTGCCTTTGTCATTATCTTTTCCACAACCTTTATCATTATCTTTGCCTTTGTCATTATCTTTTCCATAACCATGTTCCTTATTATTATCTTTGTCATCATTTTTTCCATAACCATGGTCATTATCATTTCCCTTGCCATAATCTTTGTCATGTCCATTACCACCATGCATCCAATTATCATCGTCTTTACCACATCCTTTGTCATCATTTTTACCTTTGCACTTGTCATCACCCTTGTTACAATTCGGTTCGTGCTCTATACGCGGTCTGTCTCTTTCACAACCTTTATTGTTAAAAATCTCTGCGAGTGCTATCGCCATAATGGCAACTGCTATTACTGGTACATCATGTTTTCGTTCAACAATTACAATTTCTTTATTGGATTCGTGATTTTCTGTTATAACGGAACCGTAAGACTGACCGGACTGTTGTTTAACTGAGGTTTCAGCACCTTTTCCCATCTTTGCATCATTCATTTTTCGCGGTTCTGCAAATGCCATGCTGGTTAACATTAAGACCAGTAATGAAACAGTGGTAACCATTGTTAGTTTAGTTTTCATTGTACTTTCCTCCAATTTTATTCAGGCTTTCTAGTCTGTCTAATTAGAGTATACCTGCGTTACCTCTCAACTTCCTCTCATCTGACTCATACTTATCTAACATTTTAAATTTTATTTAAACAAGCTTTTACAATCCTAATTATATCTATTTTTTCTATACGGAATGCCGGGGACGGCATTCCCTACAATTCAGACAAGTTTTGTAAAAGTCTCTAAAAATATCCAAATAGATGTGCCGGAAACTTCTAAGCTTTCCTATCCTACTTCGCTACCCATTGCCTCCTTTAATGCTTTAACTATTGCTAATCCCAAACCGGTCCCTATATCTGCAGTTGCCCGTTCACGTTCTGAACGGGCAAATCTGTCCCATATACGATACAACACGGATTCTGGTATACCGGAACCATGGCCAGTTATTCCTATCTGTACTTTTTTGCCCAGATAGAATTATTTCCATCATCAGGGGTAAATCGTTTGGCGATATCTAACAAATTACGTAATATTCTGTGCAATGCGTCATAGTATGTATTAACTGGTGATATATCAGCAGGGACTTTTATAATTATTTCTTATAAGATTGTTTAGCTAGTGTATTTATAACCTGGGTGCATATTTCATTAATATCTATACTTTCATACTTCATTGGTTGCCTGCCGGATTCTTGTAGCTACTCACGCTTCACGCCTGTTTTTGCTCACTTGATTTGACCGCCCACG
>CAZNLA010000756.1:0-2014 GCA_964573385.1 uncultured bacterium | reverse complement strand
AAGATCCTGTGCTGCCTCGATAACTGACTTGTCTATCTTTATTAGCACCGTGTATATAGGCATAATCATAAAGGGAAGGAAGTTATAGACCATACCTAAAACCACTGCCCCTGTTGTATTGATCATATGAATAGGACCAATATGCATCAATCCAAGGAAACGATTAATAAGCCCATTGTCCTCAAGCAAAGTCATCCATGCATAGGTACGAAGAAGAAAATTCATCCACATAGGGAGCATAATAAGTAGAATCATCGTTGCCTGATAGCGAACGGGAGTTTTAGCAATGACATAAGCAACAGCATACCCTAATATGAGGCATATAACCGTTGCAATAAAACCGAGCCATATAGACTTTAAGAACACTTGGGAATATTGCCCCACACCTATAATGTTATCTGCTGTAAGCTTGCCATCGTTGGTCGTAAACGCAAAGTAGAGTACCATGATAACTGGTACTATTATAAATATCGCCATCCACACTAAATAAGGAGTGTTTGCCCATTTTCTGTTCATAAGCTCAGACCCTCCTGCTCCTCTGGAAGGTCACTGAATAGCGGAATATCAGACTTGTTCATAATGTGAATATCAAATGGATCTATAATCATACCAATTTGCTCGCCAATAGGAACAGTCTTAGTAGAATGAATCATCCATGGCCAGTCTTCGCCTGGTACATCTACTATCATCTCATAATGGACACCTTTAAACGTGCTGTTGACGACAGTGCCGCAGATTTTACCTTGCTCTGGTGGCACAACTTGTATATCCTCGGGACGAACAACCACATCGACTTGTGTCCTGGGTGCAAAGTCTTTATCTACACAATCAAATGTGACACCACAAAAATCAACTACCAAATCACGCTTCATTATACCAGATACAATATTTGATTCGCCAATAAAGTCAGCCACAAAGGCATTTACAGGCTCGTTGTAAATATCCTGAGGGGTGCCTTTTTGCATAATTTCCCCCGTGTTCATAACGACCACTCGGTCGGACATGGTTAGCGCTTCTTCTTGGTCATGGGTAACAAAAATAAATGTTATATTTAATCGCTGCTGTATTTTTTTCAGCTCAAGCTGCATTTCCTTGCGGAGCTTTAAATCTAGTGCAGCTAATGGCTCATCAAGAAGCAGAACCTTGGGATGGTTTATCACCGCTCGTGCGATTGCAACACGCTGTTGCTGACCACCCGACAGAGAGTTTACACTGCGTTTTTCATATCCTATTAAATTAACGGTTTTTAACATCTCGGCTACACGTTCTTTTATTTCCTTCTCAGGACATTTCTGTACTCGTAAGCCAAATGCAACATTTTCAAAAACGTTTAAGTGAGGAAACAATGCATATCGTTGAAAAATCGTGTTAACATGACGTTTATGTGGGGGCAGGTCATTTATTCTTTTCCCCTCAAATAAAATATCTCCCTCGTTTGCATCGACAAATCCTGCTATCACTCGTAGCGTAGTAGTTTTACCACATCCGGATGGTCCTAGCAGAGTTATAAATTCCTTGTCGTAAATAGACAAATCAATATTTTTCAGCACTCTCTCACCGTCGAAGTCAACGGCAATATTTTTGAGTTCAATGATAACGTTATTTTCCATCTATCAATCCTCCGTAAAAATTGCAACATATCTATATGTATAATAAAACACTCCAAATGTCAATAGTTTTCGATAAAAAATTTAATATTTGATAAAGACGAAAAAATGACTGCCGGGATATGCCAATGTAAAGTATGTTTTTTACTAAATACGACATTATTATCACATAAAATGCATTGTTCAAGCATATCCTGTATTCATATGAGGGTTTTAAGGAGGGGTATGGCTTGATAATAAGACTACCCAAATTTATACGAGGCAAGGGTGTATATATAACAGTTGCGGTACTGGTAGTGCAATTGTTATCCCCTATATACGATAACATTTTATTACTTGATGATAACGTGGATGCAACAGTTCAATCAGTAAAAACGATAGAGGTAAGCAGCATGCAGCAGGTGGAA
>CAZNLA010000755.1:0-2016 GCA_964573385.1 uncultured bacterium | reverse complement strand
GACGTGTGCTCTTCCGATCTATTTCTGGCTAATGGCGACAGAAGATGGTTTAGCGATACTTTCAGCCGTTAAAACCGGTCGGTCAGAAATTATCGCGGAACGCGCGGATTGGTTTACCTGCGACTGTGTGGAACTGTTCACTGATGTCGCCAATACCGGTGGCAAACCTACAAAACAGCTATTCCTCGCCTACAAACGCCCCAACCTGGATCGTCCTGCTGCCAGCGATTCCGCTATTAAAATTGGCCGATCATTAATTAAGGACGGGTATGTATTGGAATCAATATTGCCATGGAAAGCGTTAGGGTTTACCGAAATGCCCACCAGCGAGTTTGGCTTTGAATTCCAGGTAGATTACGCGCAGGTAGGAATAGGCAGAGCATTACAAATGGCGTATGGTACCGGCACCAACGAAGCATGGATCAAAGCAGACCATTATATAAAAATGAAGATTGTAAAATAATAACAGAACTCTCTATCTATGTAAGTTCCATAATAACCCCTCTTCTGACGGAGAGGGGTTATTTTTGAATTAAAATTATCACCGATAATCCATAATATTATAATTATCTGATTATTTATTTATATTCATTCATTCTTAAAACAGTCAATTCCATAGCCCACGGCAACGCCGCTGGGTAAGTTTATAAATAAATTTCTACGCTCTGTAAGAGCATAATTCCTTCGTTTTAGACTGTTAGCAACCAAATCCGTACAAAAAAGTCAGGATTTTTATAAAGGTCCCTGAACTAATAGTCCAAATAGAATTGATTTCGACCGGTTTCAACCGATGTCTACCTATTTCAATATATATTAGCCACGGAGTGGCGACATAATGAGTAACCCCAGGCGTCAGCCTGGGGAAGTAACAGCTATTAATATGAGCCTTGTAAAGGCGACTTTATGAAAGCACCTCTCCGAGGCGCAGTCAATGTTATGGTTTAATCCCCAGGCTGACGCCTGGGGTTACTCATTAAAATGCCTTTCCAAGGCATAAATTTTCATTAAACTTGTCCAATTTATTTGGGTTAAGTGAAGGAATAAATGAAAAGAAATGTAAAATACTATGCCAATAATCTCACCCACTTTTTTAATAAATTTTGACTACGGAACCACAAACTTATAGCAAAGAATCCACGATAAATCAGGGACTGACACCAAGTGGCGAAGCCAGGAAGGTGTCTGTCACAACAAGATTAAGCAAAAAAAAGCAATACATAACTATTTCCCACTTTTATGTAATATATTCCGTTGCCACCAACTGCCAGTTTCTGATGGTTTTTCGTCTGTCACTTCAGTCTGTTTATTAAACAATCCCTGCAGGTCACCAATGCATGACTCAGCATATTGGGTGCCAACTTTGCGCAAATCACCAACAAACGCGAAATCAAACCAGCGATATACCTCTACCGGCGGGGTAAAACAAAAATCACAATGTGCTATTTGAGTTATAACCCTGTCTTTTTCAATGATTTCCAATGCCCGTGCTGCCACCACCAAACGGCTTAACCTGCCCCGTTGTTGAACATTTGTCAGTGGTGATAAACAATATAAAGAAGAACCGATTATAAAATCAACTCCCCTATCCCGCAATAAATCAGATGGCAGATTACGAACCAGGCCACCATCGACAAGAAAATTATTATTAATCTGTTGAATAGGAAACACACCCGGATACGCGCAGGAAGCAAGGACTGCCGTAACCGGATCACCATCATCCAACACCACCATTTCACCGGTAATAATATTTGTTGCCACACAGAAAAAAGGAATATCTAAGTCAGAAAAACTTCGACCGCCTATTTGGGTGTTTAATGATTCACGAATATCATTAAAAATGCCATCAACAGTTTTCAGCACTAACCCATGATTAGGGTGAATAACACCTCGTTCGGTTAAATCGGTCAGAAATCCTTCAATCGCGTTCATACCACCTGCGGCATACAAAACCCCTATTAATGCCCCGGCAGAAGTTCCGCCTATATAATTCAAACGCAACTGATGTTGACTAAGTAC
>CAZNLA010000754.1:0-2030 GCA_964573385.1 uncultured bacterium | reverse complement strand
AATATAATCAATATATTGATATACAGTAATATGCAAAATACGAAGCGCCGTTTTCCGGCGATAAACCAGTCTCAAAATGGGATTATTTGTCTCAAAATGGTTATTGAAAACCGGTATCGTCATTTCAAATTTTCAACATGTGAATAATACCAATTACTATATTGATTTACAAAACAATAACCACATCGTTATAACAAAGGGTTTCATTAAATCAGCTTAGTTTGAATCCTGGTGGTCGCTGCCGGTAATCGGGTAATTGACGTTTTTCAAGAGGAATTCATGTCGTATAATCTGAAGTTGAGATTGTTAGATGTATAGGTGGTTAATTATCCTGAATTGAGAAAACTGTTTTTTTCATAGTCTTTGTTGCCCACCCATAATAATTTCCGGCAAAGGCATCGGTTTGGGTTTTTAAAAGAAATACAAGGGAAAGCTTGATGTTAATCGGGCTTTAGCTACATTAAATATAGAATATTGTACCCTCAATCATCCACAGAGAATAATTGCATACTCGAAAAATCGGATCCAGGACTATGCTGAATCCGTTATCTGTATACAGAACTCAGGCTGATCTATAATTTAGTGACAATGAGATTTGAGGTGAGGGAAGGAAAACTGAAATAAGAAATGCCATGGTGATTTCTTGCTTTACCGTAAATAAAAAGAAGAGGGGGAAATCCAAACAATGGAACTCCCCCTCTATAATATCAGAAAATTAAATTAAGGATAGGCTACAGTTACATTAAAGATTCCCGTATAAACTCCATAAGTTTGACCACTCACCAAGACTAAAGTTGCTCCAACTGTAAAAGTATCTTCTCCATTATGATCAAGTTTTCCACCGAATGATCCTTGCCCTTGCGAATTAGAGTTGGGTAAAAAATCATTCACATGCATGTGGTTGGTGCCACTTGTTATGGTTACAACATTATTAGCAGGCAAAATAATATTGTAGTGCTTTTCTTTTTCACCATATACAGTATATGCAGCAGTTTGGTGAACCGGCGCTTGTGCTAAAAGGGTAATATTTGCCGGAACGGAGGCTGTTCTGACATTAGTCGTAGAAAGGATAACATTTACTGCTCCGGTTGGTACGGTCATGGTGCCAAAATGCAAAGCTGCGGTTTCTGTAAGTGCAAGTTCTTTGCCAATTTTCCCTGCGGCAGTTGTATTTACTGTAAATGTTTGTGCTAAAATCGTAGATGAAAAAAGTATCATCATAACAAGCGCTGTAAATATGATGGATATTTTTTTCATTAATGTTATATATCAGAAAGTTAATTTTAATTATATGCTACAGTTACATCAAAGGTTCCCTGATAAAGTCCGTCAGCTTGTCCCGCAGCAACATTCAATGTGCCGCCAATGGTGAATTGCTCATTACCACCCACACCAAGGGTTCCGGTGGCATTATGTGATTCAGTTCCAGAGGCAGATTTTGCAAGCAACGTTCCAATGGTCATACTGTTTCCAACAATTGCTACTAAAATAGTCGCCGGTAATGTGATCGCATAAGTGCGCAAAGGTTCTCCACTAACCGTATAGGTTGCAAGCGACATAAGAGGGACCAGGTTTGTAAGGGAAACCCCACCGGTTTTTGAGCGTACGCCTGCCGTGGAAACGATGCAGGTACCGCTTTGATTGCTTTTCACAGTCATTGTGCCAAAATGCATCGGAGCGTTTTCGACAAGGGTAAGCGCCGGAACGACTTTAGCCCCTGCTGCAGTGTTTTTTGTAGCCTGGGCCAAAACTGAAGATGAAAAAACCACCATCATAGCGATTGCCGCGGATATGATGGTGGTTGTTTTCATTGTTTTTTTGTTTTTTCTTAAAAGAAGAGAGGGAAATCCATTGTTTGAAACTTCCCCCTCTTCTTGTCACCATGAAGTTGAATTAATTATAGGCAATAGTTACACTAAATGTTCCTGCATAAACGCCAGCCGGCTGAGCATTTGCAAGGCCTAAGGTTGCACCCACTGTAAAACTATCAAGTCCCGTAGTAATATTAAGAGTTCCGGTAAGTCCATCAA
>CAZNLA010000753.1:0-2048 GCA_964573385.1 uncultured bacterium | reverse complement strand
ACCGAGTGGCGAAGCCAGGAAGGTGTCTGTACCATCGGGTTTTGCAAAAGCCTCTTGTTATCTTCAATTAGAAATATACTTACCCCGGAAGATTAGCAATTACTTCAACAACAATTGTGGGAAGAATGTTGTTATTAACACGATTACTGCTACTATGGTCAGCATTCCCCACAGTATAATGCGTCCGGTTAGTAGCAGTGTTCTTTTTTCTGTTGAATTATCCGCAGGTTCATCGATAGATTCACAGTTTTCTGTCAGAGTAGATTTGTATTGTGCTTCGACTATTAAAGATGCCTGGTCGAAATCTTTATTGAATACCACAACCCGGTATCTTTCAGGTTCAATATGCCGGATGATATTATTCAGCAATGGGTCTGCCACAAATCTGACCTGCGCAAAGATGCCCGCCTCCGCAAGCATTTCGACATACATATTTGCCTCTGCTTCATAACAACTTTCAAACACCGGCGTTTCTGTGGTATCAGACATTATGTTCCTGCCTGTTAATTTTCTGCTGTCATAGATATCAAATCAGCAGTTCGTATGACGAATATAGTTTGATTTTCAAATTTAATTAATCCATCTTTCACATAAACATAAGTGGATCCATGATTTGGTTGTTTAAAAACTTTTGTGATTTTTTTGCCACAATTCATATAGCAAACTGTAATTTTTTCTGATGAAAAGAAATTACCATTATCATAAGGACTATTCGAAACTGATATGCTACCACAAATTTCAGTCTTTGGAATACTTTCATTTGTTTTTCGTCCACATCCAGAAAGCAGCACCACAATTAAGAGTGCAAGAAGGGACACTTTTATCAATAATTTCATTTGTTAATCTCCGATTAAGATTTATAGAAAACTAATTTGTTGAAAGATATTACCATAATAATTTATAGAAGTAAATCTGTAATAATTCATAGAAAAAAAGTAATGATTTAGTATTGTTTACTCTCCTGATTACTATTGAATAATTTTTTTTGTTAAGTACTACCCAACTATTTCACCATATCCGGCAAACGGGTAATCAATGGTGACGCGGCCAACTTCGGTATCGCCGATGCCACTATATAAATCCGCTTTGCCGTCCGGACGCACTACGATACCGGATGTAAAGGCGCAATCTATCAGGTTCGGACGTTTAGGTGGGCCATCGGGATAGCATGGTCGGGTGCCGATTATTTGCTGGTGTATTGCTTTGTGCTGAACCGGGTCAAATACAAAAGCGATATTCATGTATACTTGCACGATTACCCCGGCGTCATTTGGTTCGTTATAACACATATGCCCAATTACCCCAATCATGCCAGAATTAAGTTGGTAAGCCTGGTTGCATCCTCCCCACTCGTCTTTTGAGAATAAACCGGGGATGTAAGGCGCATGTTCGATAACATCGCTGGTTAATTCTTCCAGATTATTTATGACGGCAAAACCTATCTGCGATTCGCTTCCGAATAACCGGCGAATTTCTTCATTACGCGGTCGCGAAAAGACTCCGATTCTTCCGTCTGTTAACTGCACCAAACGAATATCCTTCATATAATTCGGTCCGGTGGTGAAATAATACAGGTCGTTAAGGTCGGTTCCCTTATAAAAATATCCGTAATAGGTGTCAACTTTGCCGACTTTATATCGCACATGGGTGCCACCCAGCACCATTTGTCCGCCAATTATGCTTATGTATGGGTCTTCTAATTGGTATACCATTGAATCCGGCACCAGTGTCCATTCATCTTTACCACTATTCTCAAACAGACGAACCCACGACCGTGCCCATTCTTTGCGGCGTTCTACCCGGCCATAAATATATTCTTTCCCCTGCCATTTAAAAGGGATAGATGAATTGTAAACATCGTAACCATCGACACCATGAAATTTTAATTTTACACTATCATAAATATTTTTCGCATCTTCAAAACGCAGTCGTCGTTCTTTCAGGTTTAAAGTTTCAGTCATTATAATTTTCCTTAAATATGGTCGCTTCGACAGGCTCAGCGACCGGAGATCGGAAGAGCACACGTCTGAACTCCAGTCACATTCAGA
>CAZNLA010000752.1:0-2053 GCA_964573385.1 uncultured bacterium | reverse complement strand
GTGATGGCGATGCTACTTATTCTGCTTTTACATCATTAGAAATTTGTGGTCATGAAATAACACACGCAGTTACTGAACATACTGCAAATTTAGTTTATCAGGATGAATCCGGTGCGTTAAATGAAAGTTTTAGTGATATGTTTGGTGCAAGTATTGAGTTTTATGCAGGTGATAATCCCGATTGGTTAATAGGTGAGGATATTGGAACTCCTTTTCGTTCAATGATAAATCCCAATGCTTATCAAAATCCTGATACTTATTTAGGAACATATTGGGATTTAGATCCTAACAATATGGATAATGGTGGTGTTCACACAAATTCCGGAGTGGGAAATTATTGGTTCTATCTTTTAACAGAAGGTGGTACAGGAACAAATGATAATGGCGATGCTTTTTCGGTTTCTGCATTAGGTCTTGTTAAAGCTGAAAATATAGCTTACCAAACATTAACTTATTATCTAACTCCTTCTGCAAATTATTATGATACATATCAGGCTTCTTTACAAGCTGCTGAAAATATTTATGGAAGTTGCTCAAATGAAGCGTTGCAAACTGCAAATGCATGGGCAGCTGTGGGTGTAGGTTTTCCATATGATCCTCAAAAAGTGTATATTGTTGATGTTACAGCTCCAAAAACATCTTGTGGCTTAGGTTTAGAAACTGTTTCGGCACTTCTTTTTTATAATGGTTGTAATTCTTCTTTACCTATTAATGATACTATTTCATTGGCATATCAATTTGATGGTGGTTCGAAAATTTATGAATACCATAAGTTATTAAATGCATGGAATGGTGGCGATTCATTGGCATTTAATTTTACAGTTCCTGTTAATGCTTCAACTTTAGGCAACCACACAGTTAATTGCTGGATAAAATATGGTTCAGGTACTACTGGTTTTACCGATAGTTTAATGGGATATTCTTTTCAAACATTATTGCAACAAAATATAGATGTTGGAGTTGTTGGTATAACAACACCAGTTTCATCATGTTCCCTTTTATCTAATGAACCTGTAACAGTAAAAATCAGGTTTTTTGGTTGTGATTCTTTAGCAATTGGAACTACAATAGCTGTTGCTTATAAGGTAAATTCTGGCGCTACAGTTATTGAACAATATGTACTTTCATCAAATATGTACCCTACAGACACATTTACATATGTTTTTAATCAAAAAATGGATGCTTCTTTGGATGGCACATATATAATTGATGCCTGGACTGATTTTAATATCGATACTTTAAATACTAATGATATGGTTAGTGGGTATAAGGTAAAAAATATTAAATCATTAGGCACCACTTTACTCGGTTTTGAGGAAGTAAATGCATTAGATTATTTTTTGCCTATAACAACAAGATATTCAAATGTTAATATTAAAACTCAAGCACATGCTCCTGGAAGTGCAAAAGGTTTGTTAATGACAGGTGGAAATGCAATGACTTATATTAATTTACTTGAAATGCCATCTGGTTTTAACACATGGCAAATAAATGCTTTTTTGTCTGCCAAAGCTAATTTTTGTGTAGATGCTGTAAGCTGGAATTCAGTTTATCTTAAGTTTGCTTTAAAACAAACACATGGTGGAACACTTTATTCGCAGTATATTGGTGGTGTTGCAAGCGATTATACTGTTGCTAGTAATTTGCGAATTTTAGCAGATGGAAATCAAATAGGTGGAACTTATAATCCTACAACTCCAGGTTCCGATCCATTTGTTACACATCTTATTAATTTAAATGCATACACTGGTACCGATTTTATTTTATCTTTTGAAACACGTAACATATCAAAAGATACTACTATGATAATACCATTTATTTTAGATAATGCATATTTAGATAATGTTAGATTTTTTCCTGGTCCATTAGCAGTTGATGATAGTGCTACAGTAAAAACAGACTCTATTGTAACTGTTGATATTCTTAATAATGACAACAATCATGGTATATCTGGTTTAAAATTCACTTTGTTAACTCTGCCATTGCACGGAACAGTAGTTTTAAATTCTTCTGATACTACTATTACTTATACTCCAAATAGCACTAGTTTTCA
>CAZNLA010000751.1:0-2056 GCA_964573385.1 uncultured bacterium | reverse complement strand
CCCAATCTCTTTACCAAGTTTCATAAAAGACAAATAATGTCCTTCAGTTGTATCTACAATAACACCATCCAAATCGAATATTACTGCCATATCTTTAATAGTCGTCATTTTTTCTCCATCTGTAAATATTCTGTTATTAACCGGATATTTTTTTGCGCGGTTAAAATAAGTTCTTCGTTAATATTTTTATTCTGCATATCTGAAGTTAAAAAATCATTAATATGTTTCGAAAGTTCATTGTTCATATCAGCTATTTTAATATTAGCTTTATTACCGAAATCACGAACCTTTGGGTCGTAAATTATTCCGAATGCTGGTGTACCGGTTATTACAGAAAGAATCAAAGTATGCAATCTCATAGCAATGGTGCCATCACATGCGGATATAATTGATATCGCTTCGGGCGGGGTGGGGTAGAAATCCAATTTTATTCCACCTGTTTGTTTTTGCATTCTATCGCTTATTTCGTTATCCATTTCCGGGTGCATTGGCAGATAAATGGGAAATATATCTGGTGTATTTTTCAGTATTTCTGATAATTGATTAATTGCGGTTTCGCTATCATCTTTCCACGGTCGCATTGAAATACAGATGTTTTTCTTATCTGATTTTATGTTTTTTGCAATCCATTCTGTAACGCGTAATGAATTATCGGCTTTAAGTAACAATGCCAGGTCAGCAGTTATGCTGATATTTTTATTAACGCCAATTTTGTTTAGTAATTCAGCGGATTTATCGTCACGAACTGTAATTAATGCTGCTTTATTAAAACAATAAGCTGTCATAATTTGAACAATATTACGGTTTAAAGGCCCAACGCCCTGCGCCATTAACATATAAGGCAAATTAGCACATTTTGCCAACAGAAGTAACCCCAGGTAATATAATGGCGATAATAAACTGGTGCTGTCCTGTATCAGGCTACCTCCGCCAAAGATAAAAATATCTGATTTCTTCATAGCTGTAATTATTTTAAAAATATCAGTTCTTTTTATCGCAGTTATTCCATGCAGTGTTCTTGTTTTGTCAGGATTAGCGGATAACGCGGCAATCTCGATACCCGGCATTGCGTCCCGCAGTCCTTTTATTAATCCTGCCAGAACTGCCTCATCACCCAAATTATCAAAACCATAATAACCGGCTATTAGTATCCTTTGCATTATTTGGCCTCAGCCTTTTTTGTTTTCCACATGCCAAGTATCCATGCAATTACAACGCCGATAATAATACCCAGAACCAGGCCATTAAATGTGCGCAATAACGACATTAAAAGCGGTGTGTGGGCATGGCAATATGTATTTAGTATATCGCTTAATCCAATTGCGCCACCTATCATCAAAACAGATGATAAAGCTTTTTTATTTTGTGCTGCGGCAGCAATTGCGATTATCATTAATGGGTGACCTAATAAAAACTCTTTTGTTCGCGGTCGTGCTATCATCCATTGATCCAGCAACATACGCGCGTATTTTTCTCCGGATGATACTCCAACGCCGGATTCATTTCCGCTGCGCATAATTACCAGTGCGATAATAGCTAAAGCAATAACGCCAAATATTGACCATCCTACTAACATCGGTTGCGATAAAATATTATTTATCTTTTCCCTGATTCTTTTTATCATAGATTCAATATTTTCGTCAGGTTTTGCCGGACCGCCTATCGCTATCAAAAATGCGAATATCATCAGTGGACCAATTAGTGTTGCTTTAGAACCGATAAATTGTCCAACCTTCACAATAAATGTGGTTTCTGCCATAGATGCCGCTATTAACAATCCACCGCATAATGTGATTATTGATGCGGTAGTTAATAAATTTATAGAAACAAGTACTGGATTTTTATAATCAGAATTATTAATGCCGCGATATAACCATATTAATGATAAAAGTGGGTAAAAAATACCGGCAATTAACCCGAAGATTACTCTGCCTATTTCCGGTTTTACTGCAGCCAATCCAACGGCACCAATAATGCCAATTATTAGTAATGTCCAGCCAAGATTATTCCATTTATCATAAATTTCATAAGGCAATATTGAGTATATAGCCAAAAT
>CAZNLA010000750.1:0-2061 GCA_964573385.1 uncultured bacterium | reverse complement strand
CTATAACGATATCAAACTCTTTTTCAGCTTTGCCATGTCGGTTTTCTACTCGCAGTAACACATGGTATTCATTCTCTTTTAATACTGCACCAGAGATTTTACCTGTTAATTTATCAATGTTAAGACCGTCTGGCAGGCCTTCCGCACTAAAAAAAAGTGGTCGTTCACCAGTTGCAGGCACAGTATATAAAAACGGTTTCATTGCTGACGCTCCTGTAATATCAGGACCGTGAATTGCCGGTACTCCTGTGTCCCACTGACTAACAGGAGCAAGGCGGTTATTTATGCTCATACTTTACTGTTCCTTTAATGATATATTTGGTAAATATACTACATTTACTAAAAAAAATTACTAAATAACTGCCATATTCATAAAACTAATATTGACAGATAGTGTCTGCATGTAGTAATATATTAAATAGTTAGCGTGAACGTGACCTGTTTTAATTATTGTAGCAGGTGGAGGCAGAGATGAGCAATAGTAATAAGGTGAAAATTGCGGAAAACCCTATCAGTAACAGGTTAGTTGCCGGTATCGGTTTTCAGGCAGATTGTTTTATTTATGATGATTTTAACAGCCAATGCGGTGTTAATAATGATGATTACGCACGGTTGGAACGCCGGATAAAAGCAATGCGTCCGGGAATAGCGCGGATATTTTTAAGCCTGGAAGATTATAACCCGTCCGGTGATGATTGCACATTTGTATGGGATAGCAAACAGATGCAGATGCAGATTCGTAATTTGCAGGTATTGCGTGATGCCGGTGCATTAGTGAACGTATGCATGAGTCCATGGACCAATAAGTTAATGATGATTCCGGGAAAGGAAAAACTGGCGGTTGACCTGATTGAATATCTGGTAAAACAGTGTGGTTTTGATAATATTCGCTGGTTATCGCTATTTAATGAACCAGACAGCATGTATGCCCCTGATACTGATTTTGAACGTGAAATGGGGAAAGACGATAAAATGCTGCCATGGTCAGAATATGTGGTAAAACATAAAAATGTAATTTCGATGCTGGAAAATATAGGCTTAGATAAACAGGTTCGTGTTGTTGTTGCGGATTCTGTATGGCCATATAGAAGACGGGTTGAACGTTTAACATTATCTGCTGATGATTTTAAAGGGGATGATGTCGGATTCAGTTTTCATCATTATGTCCCGGAAGACCCATTGTTTTTCTCCCATCCGGAATCGGCTAAATGGCAACCACCGGTATTGAACGAAGAGATAAGCGGATACAGAGATATAGTGGGTACTGACGCCGAATTAATTTGTTGGGAAACTAATAATGTGGGTTACGGAATGTCGGCAGTATCACCGGGAAGCACCAGGTTGGGTGAGGATGTGCAAGGTACCATGGCAAACGCCGTGTCAATAGCACGTAAAGTTTTAGTGATGCTGGCCAACGGTGTTGATGGAGTGTGTCAATGGTGTGTCGGTGATATGTTTTATGGTGGAAATCTGAAATTGGGATTAATGAATTTTGGCATGTGGCGTTTTAAATGGGAAAACTGGATGCCGCGTCCGGTTTATTTTTATTACTCAGCACTTATGCAGACATTCAGACCTGGTTCCGTAATATATCCACTTACCGGATTACCGGAAAATATTTATGGGTTGGCGATAAATAATAACGATGAATGGAAGATAGTTTTACTTAACACGAATGAATCGATGGCAAATATATCATTGGAAGTTAATAAAGCAACATCTGCATTACGGGTTAGCAGTAATACCATACCTTCGCGCGCGGATTGTGCCATGCGGGAAAATCCCAATGATGATATGCCAATTTCTGAATGGGATGGAAAAATTAACGCGGAAAATTTGGCGCTATCTGCCGGTGAGTTAATGATATTGAAGTTTGATTAAAGTTTTCAGACTTTTATAAAAAATGGGGGGTTTAAAAGATGGTTAATCGAATCGATGTGCGTTTAAGCATATTGCTGGTAAGCATGCTTTTTGCTGTGATGGCAATGGCGGGGGTTAAGGATGGATATTCCACTCCGCTTGTCACTGTTCCATACGCGTGGAATATGCCGGTGATTGATG
>CAZNLA010000749.1:0-2067 GCA_964573385.1 uncultured bacterium | reverse complement strand
TATTTAGCCACAGAGTGGCGATATCTTAATAGCACTTGATTATCAGAATTATTTTTAGCTGCAGAGCAGCGACACATTAAACTTACCCAATTTATTTGGGTTAGGAATTGATAATTAATAAAAATTTTCAAAAAAATCCTTCAAACTATATTGACAAACATGTGTTTGCTATTATATAATGGTGTCGCTTGCAATAGTGAACACGAGGAGGCGTGATATGACAAAATTTAGAAAGGTGGCAGCAGAGATAAATACTGCTGAGTTGTTTCAGTCCGGGCATTATTCCGCGCGGGTAAATTGCGGTAACTGTGGTACATATTATATGCAGATTACCGGTGTTGATGAGCCGGAGCATCTGGTTAGGTGCAAAAAGTGTGGTGGCGAGTTTGTGTGGTTGGTTAAGGATGGTTTTTTATTAACAATAGGTTTGCTGGGTAATGAAACCAAAGATATAAATTTTCAAAAGTCGCTGAATTCATGAAACTTGCCGGGGTGAAATGGGTCAAAAAAAATACGGTGCAGGATTTTATATGAATTGACGAGTAGCTCTGGGGAGAGGTAACCTGTCATAAAGAAATTCTGTACCGCATTTTCTTTTATATTGTACCACAATTTATGCTATTTAAGCAGCAGCATTTGCCCCTTCATCCCGTGATAATTTCAAAAATAATAATGGAATTACTGCGACAATAATAAATATACCACTGAAAAGAAACGGCAAATAAGCAGATTGGGACGCCAATTTACCGGCGATTAGTGGCCCAAAAATTGCGCCGATACTACCCCATGCCAATACCTTGCCCACCTCTAACCCACGTTTTTCATTACTGCTGAATTTTTGTATCAGTGTTGCCTGAATTGGTGACCAGATGCCGGCACCGATCAAATCGTGGGACAGGTATACAGAAGCAGATAATATTGAATTGGATAAAAATGGTGAAATGGCGATGGTTAACCCCTGGAAAGCTACTCCAGAAATGTACCACCATTTAAGATTTTTTAAATTAAAATGTCCCACAATAAATAATGGCAATGCCAGTGTAAGGCGATGAACAATATTTACCCAGATAGTAAAATCAGTTTTTGAACCAAATTTCTCTGTAAAAAAAAGATTCATGTAAAAGCTGTGACTCATTTGCAAACCAACGGCAAAAATCATGCCGGAGATTGCGATTAAAATTAAGTTTGGATGCATATCCAGACTGATAAGTTCGCGTAATGGTATTATCTTTTGTTTTTCCGGTTTCCAGTTTTCTTTGAAAAATAATAACCACCAGATACAACCGGCAATTAATATTCCACCACCCAGAGTGAAGTTGCCCAGGTATGCTTCACCACTATTTTCTCCACCCATTGTCCTGAATATCCACCATGTTAGCAATGTACCCAGTGCCTGCAAAAGAAATTCCATACCGCGTAATTTGCCGATAAGATTTAGGAATCCGGTTTTTTGCGCTTCATAAATTACAATGGGGTGAATTGTTTCCCGTGTTAATCCTGCGGTATCGCGGATGGTTTTGAATAAAATTTGTAAAACATATGATGTCCCATATGGAATCATCATGGTGGTTGCACCACATATGCCCAATGCCCAACCATATAATTTTTTACGGCCAAGGATGTCAGATAAGCCACCCATATAGACGCGCGCGATTAAAACGACGATGGCGGAAATGGCGTAAATCCAACCCATATTAACGTAATTTACACCGATATGTTTCAGGTAATATGGCAGAACAAACTCATAAATCCCGGTTGATAACCCGAAAAATAGCGATACAATTAATATTAATCTGAGATTAGAACCTTTTTTAAACATGAAAAACCTTTCGTCAGCATGACCGGTAGAGTTTATCACAGTAATGCAGGTGTTACAAATACATTTATAAATAAATTCAATAATTATGGAATAAGAAAGTATAAGATTTTTCTTTGAATTTATTTATTATGGGGTAATTTGTTATTCGCAAATATTTTATTTAAGTAAAAACAATTAATAGGCCGTTAGCAACCAAATCCGTACAAAAAAAGTCAGGATTTTAGGCTGAACTTTTATAATGGTCACTT
>CAZNLA010000748.1:0-2084 GCA_964573385.1 uncultured bacterium | reverse complement strand
TTACGCTGCCCAGTGAAGTGGTACTCATTTGCAAATCGCCATTGCCGGCGGCAGCAACGTAATCAAAATTTAATTTCGCCTCAGTCACTTTAAGTTGGTAATCGCCTGCCGGTATAACCCTTCCCTGCCAATCGCGTGTAGGCAACCAGTATTCGTATTTACCTTTTGCCAACGGCAGGTTTTGGAATAAATATCGCACATTGCGGTCTTCTTTGGTGAATAAACCGGCACTGGTGACGCCAACGCCAGATTTAACATTAAATGTTCCATCCGCTTTGCGAACCGGTACAAAGGATACTTCATACGCACCCAGGTCAATGCCACCGATACGCTTACCGCCATCAATATCAGTTGATGGTGCCTTTACCTTGTTTAGTTCTTTAACACCCCAGTCAGATGAAGTAGCACGGACAGGAGCCCAGGTAAGGGGAGAAACAGGACGAAAATCACCATTAATAGAATCATTAAACTTAAAATCTATTGTCAATGAATGTGCGTCATAACCAGATAAAGTAGACCATGCCTCAACTTTCTTACGTGTTGCCTCACCGTCAGTCTGTCCGACAAAATTGGCGATATACAAGTTATGGTCAATTGCGCACCCCGGGTTATCGCCATTAACGGAAATACCGGTGGCAGCAAAGGCGAAGATATTATTGAATGCGGTAACTTTTGTACTATTTCCCACCCGAATGGCGCTACTGCCGGTATTTGCCACCGTTGCGTTAGTTAGTGACGAAGAAACACAACGGGTAAAGTTTACCCCGGAGTAACAATCGGCAATAATTAAGTTGCTGGCATAACATCCAGTAGCGTTGCGTGCCAGCAAACCACTGCCGCAATAACGAATATATACTCTTTCAATACGGGTATTGCTGACATCCTCTGCCCATACACCAGCTTGAGCTGCTTTTGTGATGGTGACATCGCTAAGATTGGAGGAGTTCCCCAATTTAACGCCATAATCTTTCCCGGTGGCGTCGATAATTGTTTTATTATACCCGGCACCTTTTAGTGTAACACCATTTGGCAAACTAATCTCACCCATGGCGAATGTGCCGGCAGGCAAGGTTACGGTGATACCAGGTTTAGCACCAGATATCTTCTTCAGCAAACTGGCACCGTCATCAGCACCACGGGCAGTAAACCCAAAAGAAAAAATCGCAAACAAGACGAAAAGAAAACCAGTAAGATTTTTCTTACGCATCACGCACCCCTTTAATTGTTACTTTTATAATTCTGTGTTACCAGAATATGTTATTAGAGTGCAAAATGTCAACATAGTTTTGAATTTGTAAAAGATTAAAGAGATGTAAATTCTCAGACTTTCCCCTATTCAGCTAAAGAAAAAAGAAGATATATTTATAGGATTAAATGTGATTTACGTCAGAAGATTGATATATTGAGTAAATTATAAAATATACTAAAAACAAACATCCGCACGTACATTTTGAATTTAAATCCATGTTATACAGGACTTTCGCTCAAGGTCACTTCGACAAGTTCAGTGACCAATCGCTGAGCCTGTCAAAACAACCATTTTTTAGCACATTTTTTCTTTATATGCGAAAGTCCTGTTATAGAATTATCATTAGACTTATCCGTAAATAACTACAAGCATCTTTTGGACTCTTTTTCCGCCATTCTGCGTAGTTCATTTTACGTTTATCAATTCAGATAAAGTGTAAAATAAACGACTTGACTGACGAAAAAATAGCCTCAAAATCTACACAATATTTATTTACGGACATGTCTATTCCAATAAAATCAAATTATGGTGTTGCTTTTATCTGTAAAGTTACAGCAGAAGACGTTACAGTGGCTGCAGGATTAGCACCACCTAAATCTTTTACATTGACTGTGAAGCTATAAGTTTTCACATTACCAGGTGTAAAAGAAAAAGTGTTGCTATTACTGAAATTGCTCAACACAAGAGTTCCCATCATGAACTGATACCGAAGGTTAGTACTGTTGCTGCCACCAGTTGCTGCCGCAGTTAATGTAACAGGCGTACCAATTACTGCAGTATTTAACGGTGATGTTGTTAATGATACAGCAGATAGTGTTGGTTTAACAGTAAACGA
>CAZNLA010000747.1:0-2086 GCA_964573385.1 uncultured bacterium | reverse complement strand
GCATAAAAAAACAGAAATACCGGATACATAACAGATATGTATCCGGTATTTTTTTTGTTATTTCAATTAAGTCTTAAATTGTGATGAAACTGTGATAATTCACTGGTATATTTATATTTAATAATAGGAATGTCGTTTTTACTAAATATAAATAAAAGCAACTTCCAATGTGACTGATAGAATTTCGTGATAGCAAGCGATAGTTCTGTAATAAAACAATCTTGATTTGAAATCAGGAAAAAAGGGGAAATATCGCAAATGAAAAATATAACTTTTAATCTGCCTTCAAAGTCATTCGCTTTTTTACGCGGGTGGACTTTAATGATGGTTATTGCTGTTTTTTCAATTATGGGATGGACAGCAACTACATACACCATCGTCGACACCGGACAGACACAGTGTTATGACAGTATCAATACTGTTACTGCACCAGCATCAGGTGCCGCATTCTATGGGCAAGACGGACAAATTAACGGGACACAACCAGGTTACACGCTCAGTTCCGACGGATTGACAGTTCTTGATAACAACACAGGATTAATCTGGCAGCGAAGCCCTGATACTGACAACAACGGAACTATTCAAGTAAGTGATAAAATGAGTTTTACAACAGCACAAGCACGTCCTGCAACACTGAATACAGCCAAATTTGGGGGATATTCGGATTGGCGTCTTCCTACTATCAAAGAATTATATTCATTGATGAACTTCAAAGGCACAGACCCAAGCAACTTTACCGGCACAGACACATCAGTTCTAACCCCATTTATAGATACAGCATATTTCAAATTCGCCTATGGTGATACTACTCAGGGAGAACGCGTAATTGACTCTCAGTATGCATCAAGCAATGTCTATGTTGTAAACCCGGGTGACCATGGATTTACAAAATTATTTGGCTTAAATTGTGCTGATGGGCGTATTAAAGCATATGATTTGAAGATGCCAGATGGGTCAGATAAAACATTTTTTGTTATTTGCGTACGCGGCAATACTAATTACGGTGTTAACAACTTCGTCGATAATGGCGACCAGACAATTACCGATAATGCCACTGGACTGATGTGGTCAAAGACTGACAGTGGTACAAGCATGACATGGCAAAACTCCTTAGCATGGGTACAAACCCAAAATACAGCCAAATATCTTGGTCATAATGATTGGCGAATGCCGAATGCCAAGGAACTGCACAGTATTCTTGATTATACTCGTGCACCCGATTTCACTAGTTCGGCCGCAATTAACGCATTATTTACCTGTACTAAAATCACCAATGAAGGTGGGAAGGATGATTATCCATTTTATTGGACAGGAACTACTCATACTGGATACAGCATTACCGGCTCTTCTGGCGGCAGCGCAGTATATATTGCATTTGGTCGCGCATTGGGATGGATTAAGTATTTTCCAAATGACACTTACTATACACTTTCAGACATACATGGTGCTGGCGCACAACGTAGCGACCCTAAAACCGGTAGCTATCTCGATTATCCTCTCGGAACGGATTCTACCGGCAAACAGATTTATGGTCACGGCCCGCAAGGCGACGTAATCCGGGTATCAAACTTTGTTCGTCTGGTGCGCGATGCCGGAACAGCTACACAGAAAGTCGCAACCCCTGTATTCGCACCTATCGCCGGAACATATACTTCTGCACAACAGGTGACAATGACCTGCGCTACAACTGGTGCTACAATCCGTTATACCCTGGATGGTGCAACTCCCACCGCAGCATCAACAGCATATACCAGAGCAATCACTATATCAGCAACAACCAGATTAACAGCAATCGCATTCAAAGATCAATGGACACCCAGTGATTCGCTGGCCGGATACTATATTATATCTGCCAGCACACAAAAAGTAGCAACCCCCACTCTGTCGCCGGCATCAGGCACATTCACCGCGGCAACCCAGGTGACAATATCCTGCACCACCACCGGTACAACTATATTCTATACAACCAATGGTGCAACGCCATCGACAGCATCAACACAATACTCCGGACCTATCACGGTATCGTCAACATCGACAATAAAAGCAATAGCTTACCGGTCAGGTTATACCCAGAGTGATGTTGCAA
>CAZNLA010000746.1:0-2098 GCA_964573385.1 uncultured bacterium | reverse complement strand
AAGATACCGACAAAGTATAACCGGTCTGGGTTTGCTGACTGGCGCGGTTTACTTTTAAAGTACCATCTAAGCCTAATTTCATCGCGTTTAGTTTATATTCCTGCGCGTTAACTTTATCTGCTAATATTTTGTATTCCTGCGAACGATAACTTGCTGCCTGTTGAGGACCGTAACCATACGCGGTAAAGATAAGCAATATTAAAAATATAAAGAGAATATTTTTCATTAAATCACTTTTTTTCGGAATTACCTAACGGAATAATCTCACTTATTATATCAATTATTCCTTCACCCGGGATATAGTTGATAGCCAGATGGGCAAGACTTACAGCAAATGGTTCAACCGACGCAAACCATGCATGCCCGTGTTTTTCTGCCGGCATAACCTGTTTATGGGTGTGGCCACCAATAACCAAATCAATATCTTTACATTGAGCCAACTGCACATCAGTATCATAACCGATATGGGTTAACGCAATCACCAAATCATTATCATATTTTAATTTATTCGCGAGTCCCGGACCTGTTTTTAACGGGTCATCAAAAATATAATCCGTAACCTTTGCCCAAAACGAATCCGCTGCAGTGATAACCGGACATAGACCAAATATCGCAATTACCGGTGGGTCATCGTCTTTGTCATCACCAACCGCAAACTCAATATATTCATTCACACAGCGTGGTGGACGTTTGTCATTACGGGGACGCAAATTCGCCGCCAATACCGGGAATTTTGCCCCGCTCAATTTTTTATGCATCGCGGATTGAGTCGGGTGGGTCTCACGGTTGCCCATAGCCATAACATCATAACCGGCAAAATCCATTAAATCAAAAATAGGTTCTTTTGCTTTTGCCCCTAAATTTCCCGATGATATTGCGTCACCGGCATCTAACAGCAACACATCCGGAGCTAATCTCTTTTTATAATCCCGAATAATTGCAGCCTTCTCTTTAGTCAGCTTGTTATGCATATCAGCAGTAAATAATATATGTAATGTAGCCATAATCTGCCTAATAATAACAAAATTTACAATTTTTGTAAGCAAAGGATTTTTAAAAGAGAATAAAGAGAGATAGATATTATTTTAATCGAGTTTTTTGGTGTGGTAAGTTGAATATTGGACTTTCACTTAAAGCCCAACCCCTCCCCGCAGGAGAGGGGCTTTTTATATTGAGGGAACATTGAACATCGAACTCGCAACGTCGAATTATTCAAAATTGGAAGTTGAACGTTCAATGTTCGATGTTCACTCATCGGTTCTTTCCATTTTCCTTTCGGGGATGGGTTTTACTGCCACGTAACAGTGACAGGTGAATTATCCGGCATGATATCTATGCTTATGCCTGTGGGTGTTAACACTACTGGCAAAGGGTTGCCATTTCTTTCTGCATATGGATTAACCACAGGGTTATTACCGATATTTATATTAACGGTCAGTGGTTGGGTATATACCGCATTGTCCAACGGCGCTGTTAAGGTTATTACCGCTTTTTTCTTATCAATTGTGTATTGCAGGTTCGCTTTTTCTCTTTCTATTTTATAACGCGACAGGTTAGCGAATGTATCTATCCAAATTTTATCGCGTAATGTTGTTACATATTCAAAATGTTTGCGCAATTCTGCCGATGGTAATGGTTCCCAGCCACCACCATCAATACCGTGTATCATAATATTTGTCTGTTTTTTTTGTGTAATGGTGTTATTTATTACATTATTGCCAAATGTAGCGGTGAATCCTGCCCCCTGAAAACCAGTCTGGGTAGCACGGTAAGCAATATGTCGTTGCATAACCATATTTATAACAGTCTGGTTACTTTCAAGAAAAGGCACAGCAAAGGTTACCGGAGTAACACCAATTTTTTCCGCTATTTCATGTATCCTAAAAAAGAATGCGGAATTTTATTTTTAATTACAAATGAGACTAATCGAGATAAAAGAAAAAATAGTTTATTAGCTATAATTGGTAAAGCTGCTCAGCATATTAAAGACACAATGCCAAAATATGAAATGAAAGAAATAATTGGAATAGCTACAGAGGGAAAACAGTTACCTGGAAGAAATCATAATATTATTAATATGTCAATGACAGAAGCACTA
>CAZNLA010000745.1:0-2099 GCA_964573385.1 uncultured bacterium | reverse complement strand
AAAAATAAGGAACAATAATGATAATGAATTATGGCATATATATTTTCCTTCATGGTTGATAATGGCTGGAACTTATCCTGAATTATTTAAAGGAATGACTATTAAATTTCCGCTTGAATTTATAGTTGGATATCAAACATACAAAAGAACAAGTATACTAGCATCTCATAATTTCTGTGGGAATTATATAGAATGGGATGACAAAAAGGACGTTTATCAAATTTCAGGTGAAGTAACATTTGCTGCAGATGAATTAAGTGTAATTGAGGTTGGTGATACATTTGCATATACAACTGGTAGTGTTCGAACTTCAAATGTAGAACCGTCTATTTGGCAACCAGAAGGAACAAATATATTTGGATATGCTGCATTTCAAGCTGGTTTTTACTTATACGATGATATTTTCAAAAATGTAGCAGGCATTCCACCATTAGTATACACATGGAAAATACAAAACATAATTCAAATTGATAGCAATTATTCAGAAATAGAGAAAACAGATTCAGATAATCAATATTTATATCTGCTTGATTGTATTCGTTTACCACTTGACCCAGTATATGAGATTATAGAAAAAAATATTTATAAATAAGAAGTAGTCTAAAAATCATAGTTCCGTGCTTTACAGTTTTCAGTAAACAGAACTGTTCACTTTCTAATGTTACCGGGGATAGCCGAGTTCCGCCCAGTTCCAAACGGTTACAGTTATTGGTTGAGGTGTTTTCTATTGTTAGTATTAATAGATTTGCAACCAATAAACAGAATCATTATCAGATTTTTAATATTTTTGAACTTTTACTGTTATAGGTGGAGAATTTTTCTATTGGTGAGCATTAATCTTTTTAAGAATAGGTTATCAAAAGAAAAATATTTCATACAATTAGCATCATTATCATATGCAGTCTCAGTTTGGAACAGGGTCGCAGCCCGGCTCCCAGAAATACTGCCATATTATTGCAAAGGATGTTTAGATGATTAAGCATTTTAAGAAAAAATTATAATACCAGATGACAGAAATTTTTGGTTGGTTGATATTGGGAAAGTTAGGTGGGTAAATTGTAATTTTGATGGTAATTGTGGGGAGCCGGGCTGCGACCCTGTTCCAAACGGTGACTGAATTTAATACCAATCTTTATATTGGTACCTTAATAAATTCGATTGAAGTCGACAGCAATCGTTTGAAATCGATTTTCTTACATTTGAAGATTATTTGCAATTAATCTTCAATCGCTTTTTTTATCCAAATATCAGCATCATCTCGCGGCTGAGTTTGGCGGCAATTGCGGAGGTTGCTCCGGTGGGGTCAAGTGGTGGGGCTATTTCATTTATGTCCATGCATACCACATTAATGCCGGCAAGGGACATTAGCAGGTTGTGGAGTTCGCGGTAGGTGCATCCGCCTGCTTCCGGTGTTCCGGTGCCGGGGGCTTGTGAGGAGTCAAGGACGTCGAGGTCAAGGGATATGTATACCGGGCGGGAATAGAGTTCGTCACGGACTTCACGCGGGATATCAAGCCCCATGGTGAAGTGGCGGGATTTTGCGCGGCCTATACGGAATTCATCACGGGTTCCACTGCGAATACCGAGTTGCACCAGTTTATCAAAACCATATTCAGTTCCGACGTGAAATGCCCAACTGGCGTGGGATAACTTTTCTCCCAGATATTCCTCGCGCAGGTCGGCGTGTGCGTCGAAATGCAATATCATAGCATCCGGGTATTTTTTACAAACAGCACGGGAGATAGGCAAAGCGATGGAATGTTCGCCACCTATAAAAAACGGGATAGTATATGAATCCAGCAATTCTGTCGCGGCAACTTCAATTTTATCCAGTGCTTCCTGTTGATTTAAACCGTCAAACTCAAGATCGCCAAGATCACCAATGACCATATCTGTTAAATCTTTATCGAGTTCGGGACTGTAGGTTTCCAGATTTTCAGACGCCCAACGGAGACCAGAAGGACCTTCCGCCGTTCCGGGACGGAAGGAACCTGTTCTATCTAATGGTGCGCCTATCAGGGTGATGCGACCTATTTGACCGGCATTACTCTCCAGATATGGGTATGGGGAGGGAGGCTGGCGCATTGCTGTCTTTCTCC
>CAZNLA010000744.1:0-2104 GCA_964573385.1 uncultured bacterium | reverse complement strand
AAAATACCTCACTCGGATATTTCTAATTTTGTCATTTTTAGTCAATATCCTGCCAATTTGCTGAAAAAATATGAAAAAGTTTGACATGATAATATTTAACAACGGAATTTACGAAAAGTAAGAAAAATTATAAATTTCAGAATAAATATTATTTTTTTCGTGTTTTTTGTGAATTTCGTGGTTAAAATTAAGATTAATAGCTGTTTGACATACGATGTACTTGTTATAATTACCCTATAATAATCTCTGGAGACGAAAAATGAAAATTATTGCTGCTTGTGGCTTAATATGTTCGGAATGTGATGCTTATAAGGCTACCCAGGCGGGTGACGCGAAGGTTATTGATGAGATTGCCGCGGAGTGGCGCGAACAGTTTAACCCGCAGATACAGTCGGCGGATGTCTGGTGCGATGGTTGTATGAAAGACGGACGGAAATGTGCCCACGCGAAATCCGGGTGTGCTATCCGTGCATGTGCTGTTACAAAAAAAGTTGCCAATTGTGCTGAATGTGATGTGTATCCCTGTGAAGAGATAGCAGCATTCATGATTAGTGTTCCGCAGGCGCATAAGACATTAAAAGAATTGCGTGGTGAGTAGTTTATTCTGTTTATCCATGTTAATTGAATATATTTAAGATGAAGGTATTAAAATATGAATAAATCATCTGTAACCCCGGCAACATCACCGGCAGATATGGTTAAAAGCCATAACTGGACTAGCAGGTATTTCTCTTCACCGTCGAAATTGCCGTTTTCATTTTATAAAGGCGGCAAGAAGATTTATGGTATTCCGGATGACTGGTATCCAACTGTTGAGAAAAGACGGATAGATGCTAATATTGTGGAGACGGTATATGAAGGTATTGATAGTGCCGGTTTGATGGTACGGGTGGAAATGATAGAATACAGCGATTTTCCGGTGGTGGAGTGGTCTGTTTGGCTGATTAATAATAGCGGGGCAGATAGTGCTATTATCCACGACTTTCAGGGATTAGATGCCAGTTTTAACGGTGTTTCCCCGGTATTACAGCATTGCAATGGCGATTTTTGCAATGAAATCGGATATACCACCCTTGAAACAGCTTTGATAGATGAGAATCCTGTGACATTTACACCTAATGGCGGACGTTCATGCGATGGCGCTTTTCCTTATTACCGTATTCGGTTTGCGGATAATGGGTTAACATTGGCAATTGGTTGGCCCGGGCAATGGTCAGCAACATTTGAAGGTATTGGTGATGGTGTTGATATAAAAGCAGGACAGCAATTAATCAATGTCAGCCTTAGTCCGGGTGAAAAGATACGTTCTCCGCGAATTACTTTAATGTCATGGGTTGGTGATTCATCACGGGCAATTAATCTTTGGCGGCGTTGGTACATGGCGCATATCATCCCCAGAACAGATGGCAAACCATTACAGCCGTTATTAGCGGTTTGTGGCACCGGTGATGGCGAGGAATTTACCGGGGCAACAACGAAAAACCAGTTGCAATATCAAGATAAATTTACAGCATTGGGAATTGATTTTGATGTATGGTGGATTGATGCGGGATGGTATCCGTGTATAGACGAGAATGGTGAAAAAAAATGGTGGCACACCGGTTCCTGGTTACCAGACCCGGACAGATTTCTAAATGGTATGAAAGTAGTAGCAGATAATGTTGAAAAGAACGGCGCACGTTTATTGACATGGTTCGAGCCAGAACTGGTAACAAAAAACAGTAAACTTTTCAATGAACATCCGGAATGGTTGCTGAAGAAAGAAAATGATTATAATTCGTTATTAAATCTTGGTAATTCAGAATGCCGGCAATGGTTGACTGACCATGTGTGTGGTTTAATTAAGAAAAATGGCATTGGCATTTATCGACAGGATTTCAATTTTGAACCACTTGATTTTTGGCGATTGAATGAATCGGAAAACCGTCAGGGAATGAATGAAAATCTGCATATACAGGGATACCTGCAATATTGGGATGATTTACTAATACGTAATCCAAATCTTTGGATAGATTCCTGCGCGTCCGGTGGTCGCCGTAATGACCTTGAGACAATGCGCCGGTCGGTTCCGTTGCATTACACCGATTATGGTTATGGCAATCAC
>CAZNLA010000743.1:0-2104 GCA_964573385.1 uncultured bacterium | reverse complement strand
AGAGGTTGAACAAAGCGCATCATTAGTAATGTCCGCAGTTGAAAATGTATCGTCTGTGACAGAAGAAGCAACTGCCGCAACTGAAGAGATGGCAGCATCATCAACAGAAGTTACCAAAGCAATTGAACAGGTTGCCGCAGTAACTGAACAGTCCTCTGCAACATCAGAAGAGTTGTCCGCTGCCGCGGAAGAACAGAATGCACTGGTTGAAGAAATGACCGCCGCCAGTAAGGAAGTTACCAACCTGGCTGGTAAAGTAAGGTCAGTATTGACCACCTTCAAAGTATCGTAATAAAAAAATAAGCTGATACCGCAAAAACTCCCGGTGACTTAACCTCCAACAAGTCACCGGGAGTTTTTATTATTATAGAGCTTTTGCTCAAGGCTATTTTGACAGGTCCATCCCATTTTTTATATATATTTTTCAGAAAAACTTAAAATTCTTGACTAAAATCTCGTAGGATGGGTAATATTTGCACTGGGTAACTAATTTTGCTGGGGGTAAATTTTATGGATAGATTAGTGTATCTTGATCATGCTGCTACAACACCGGTTGCGCCGGAAGTAATAGATGCAATGTTGCCATATATGCGGGAAATATGGGGTAATCCGTCGAGTATTCACAGATATGGCCGTCAGGCATCACGCGCAGTGGAAGCATCGCGTGAGGTAGTCGCCAAATTATTAAATTGTGCGGCACGCGAAATATATTTTACCGCGGGTGGTACCGAGGCAGATAATCTTGCCATATTCGGTGGCGCGTATTTAAAACAGGAAAAAGGTAAGCATATCATTACATCGGTTATCGAACACCATGCGGTATTGCACACCGTCGATGTGTTGGAAAAACAAGGCTGGGAAATAACCCGTTTGCCGGTGAATGAATTTGGTTTAATATCTTTAGATGACCTGAAAAACGCCATTCGTCCTGACACCACATTAGTGACAATTATGCACGCCAATAATGAAGTTGGTGTTATTCAGCCAATTGCGGAGATTGGCGCCATTTGTCGCGAATCCGGTATTTTATTTCATACTGATGCAGTACAGACTGCCGGCCATGTTCCCATTGATGTTGTGGCGATGAATATTGATTTTCTGTCATTATCCGGCCACAAATTGTATGGTCCTAAAGGGGTGGGGGCATTATACATTCGTAAGGGTATTAAGATAAAGCCGATGATTTACGGTGGCGGTCACGAACGTGGAATTCGCAGTGGTACGGAAAATGTGCCGGGAATAGTTGGTTTGGCAAAGGCAGTTGAATTGGCTATGGCAGATATGGATGTAGAAGCAGAACGTGAGGCCAGATTGCGCGATAAATTGCTTGATGGCATTTTGGCGCGTATACCGGATTCATTTGTTACCGGGCGTCGCGTTAACAGATTGCCGAATAATGCCAGTGTAATTATCCAATATGTTGAAGGAGAAGCCCAGTTGCTTCGTCTGGACGCGGTAGGCATCGCGGTATCCAGTGGTTCAGCATGTACCAGTGGTTCATTGGATCCATCCCATGTTTTAACCAGCATGGGCATACCGGTGGCGTTCGCACACGGGTCATTACGTTTATCCCTTGGTCGCAGTACAACAGATGAAGATATTGATTATGTATTGGAAAAATTACCGCCGGTTATAGCACTGCTTCGTGAGATGTCACCATTCCGCGAAGGTGTATCAATACTGGATTGTTGTTCTGATGGTTGCCATTGCGATCACGGATAATATTTGTTGATGTGGTTATTAGATAATGTTTTAGGCCGTTAGAAACAAAATCCGTACAAAAAAGTAAGGATTTTTAATAAAGGTCACTTAATTTGTAATCAAAATAAAATCGATTTCTATTGATTTCAATCGAATTAAACCGAGTTCTCTCGAGTTCAATATATATTAGCCACGGAGTGGCGACATAATGAGTAACCCCAGGCGTCAGCCTGGGGAAGTAACGGCTATTAATATGAGCCTTGTAAAGGCGACTTTATGAAAGCACCTCTCCGAGTCGCGTCAATGTTATGGTTTAATCCTCAGGCTGACGCCCTTATCTTTATACACATTTATAAAAGTTAATATTTATATGGAAAATAACCCCAGCGGGGTTAAATATTTG
>CAZNLA010000742.1:0-2106 GCA_964573385.1 uncultured bacterium | reverse complement strand
CCCTGAGTAAACAACCAATAAGCATAATCAGTCGTCGGAAACATTTTATTAGCTGTTGCCTGATCAATAACATCAACATGACCATCAAGGAAAGATATAATTACTTTACCACTATGCCGAAAAGCTAATTGACTTGGTGAAGTACCCACATTAGGATATACCCCACCTGTTGTTGATGAAGTGCCATCAGCAGTAACATATTTTTTAGCAGGTTCGTCAATTAAACCAAGCCTTGCTAAATTTAACGCACCATTATAAATATAACTATTTGGTGGTGTTTTGCCGGCGGTGGCACAGTTTTGTACTGATGTTTCAATTTGCAGGTCAATCCAAATAGTTCCGGTACTGGGTAACATTTCACCATGATCCTGGGCATACATTTGTAACGAGGCAGCTATCTGTCTCTGGTTACTGGTACAGGTCGTCTGACGTGCCTTTTCGCGGGCGCGGGCAAATACCGGGAAAAGTATTGCGGCTAGAATGGCAATGATGGCAATCACTACCAGCAATTCAATTAAAGTAAAACCTTTTTTCATTTTACACCTCCTTAAAAAAGTGAAATCAGAACATGTACCGGACAGCAAGATAAGCATTTACCTTATCAATATCATCTGTTGATAATGCTGATGAAAAGACAATTAATTCGGCGATGGTGTTATTATTTGAGATATATCCGTTAGCGTCTCTACCTATCCCCAAATTATCAGTATCGGTACTGCTTGCAGGCAGCGCAGTTGCCAATGATGCAGCATTATAGTCATCATTCGGACCATATCTGCGGTTTGGAACAAATAACGATGACCCATTTAAGGTTTCTTTAATAGTTGAGCCATTTCTCTGAAAACCGTAATATTGCGGTTGATTACGCATACCACCATTAGTTGCGCCACCCTTTTGCTGACTGTCATCGCTGACACTGTTTCCGGTACAACTGAAACCCTGACCATAATACCATTGTCTCAGCACATCAACATTGTTCATACATCGCACTCCCATCCAGTCGCCGTTCCCATTGCCATCACGATATCCTTTTGACCAGATGCCAGTCCATCCAGACCATGAATTTTGACAGGTGAAAACTGTGAAGATAGTAAAATTAGATAAAGATTTATTATAATTAGAAAATAAACCAGTTGAAAAACCGGGCATATACACAGAAGGACGCCCTTTAAATCCAGCAACTTGAAAAGTAGGTCTATTTGCTGTATTTGTCTGGTAAACTCTGTATTTTCCATATAATGTCGGCCACGTAGAAATTTTACCATCAGTATCAGCGATTATTGTGTCAGCACGTAACCATAGGTCAAGACCTTTTTGGGTAAATGGAAATACTGCCGGTAATGTTTTTGTAGTGCCAACATGACCGTCTACATATGAAATCACTGCCTGCTTACTGTGACGTAACCAGACATCAGAACTATCATAAGCGATATTTTCCTGTCCGGTGGTTTGTCCCAAACCGTCTGCTGTTAACCATTGCGCGGAAGGATCGTCAAAATCACCTAATGACGCACCTGAGCAGTTTGAATTGTAAACATAACTGTTTGTTGGTGAATCCGGTGCCGAACCACACTTCACCACACCTGGTTCCAATTTTAATGAAGTCCATACCGAAGCGGTAACCGGCATAACTTCTTCATGGTCCTGCGCAAACATTGCGCATGTTGCAGATATTTGCCGTTGATTGCTGGTACAGGTAGTTTGTCGCGCCTTTTCGCGGGCACGCGCAAATACAGGAAATAAAATTGCGGCAAGTATAGCAATAATAGCAATTACTACCAGCAATTCAATTAGAGTAAACCCTTTTTTCATAATTTTTACCCACCTTTAACGTTTAGTTTAATCTACTTTATTTACACTAAGCGATTATTAACTTATTATTCACCATTTACCCCAAAAAATAAAGATATTACATTGTTATAAACTTTTATTTTCATTGTCGATTATTACTATTTATAAGATTTTTTATTTTTAAGCAGTAAAATCACGATATTTCATGATTATATCCTATATAACTCAAAAAATATAAAATAAGTTATAGAAACAAAATGTGTAAGTATTCGGTAAACCCCATACATTTACCATAAAATTACAATAATAAGAATA
>CAZNLA010000741.1:0-2108 GCA_964573385.1 uncultured bacterium | reverse complement strand
CGGTGATATTTTATTTAACATCTCGTACAAAGCAAGCACACCAAGACCAATCCAGATCGCAAAAGCATAAAAGGATCCGGCATAAGCATAATCCCGTTCCCGCGGTTGGAGCGGTTCCTGGTTCAAATAAACCAATATGGCCAAACCGGTCATGATAAAAAGTGACATCACAACCCAGAAATCTTTTTTCCCTTTATCTCCGGCATTGAACTGAAAAAACAGTCCCAATAATCCTAAAATCAGGGGAAGCATGTAATACTTATTCTTACCCCGGTTGTTAGCGAGCGTGGATGGAAGATGGCTTTGATCTCCTAACCTAATGGAATCCAGGAAGTTGAATCCAGTAATCCAATTTCCGTTTAAGATATCTCCATTCCCCTGAATATCATTTTGCCGGCCGGAGAAATTCCACATGAAATATCGCCAATACATCCAATTGATCTGGTAGCTAAAGAAAAAAGTGAGGTTTTCGGAAAAGGTGGGTTTCATCACCTTCTTGGGTTCACCTTCCCTGCTTGTAACCTGAACCGGCGTTCCTTTAATGTTTGCCCAACTCTGGTACTCTTTGATATGTTCTGCACTTGAGCTGAACATGCGTGGGAAAAAGGTCATAAACCGACTGTCGTAATTTGGAGATTGCTTATAATCTGCAATCTCATATCTCCCGTTCCGTTCAATGTAGTTTGCACTCCCTTTAGAATAAGGATTTTCGTTATCGAGCGGAGCATTATAATACTGACCGTAAAATACAGGTTTACTACCATATTGCTCACGGTTCAGGTAAGAGAGTAAAGAGAAGGCATTATCCGGATTATTTTGGTCCATTGGAGGGTTTGCCGAGGAGCGAATGACGATTAGGGCGTAAGATGAGTAACCTATGATCATTACTGCCAGGCCCAAAATGGTCGTGTTGGCTAAAACCTTTTTCTTCTCAACGGTATATTTTAATCCCCAGACGATACCTGCGACAAGCAATAAGGCATAAATTACCACACCCGTATTGTAGGGGGCGCCAATTCCATTCACAAACAGTAGCTCAAACCATTGAGCAAGAATAACAACCCCAGGAATAAATACAAACATTACGAAAGCTACCATAATCATTGAAATGGTCACAGCGATACTTACGCCCATTGGGGTAGTCTTGTACTTTCTAAAATAATAAACCAGCACAATAGCAGGTATGGCCAATAAGTTCAACAGGTGAACACCTATTGACAGTCCGGTCAGGTAGCAGATAAAGATTAGCCAGCGGTTCGCATACTTCTCATCCGCTTCGTTTTCCCATTTCAAAATACACCAAAAAACTAGTGCTGTAAATAAAGAGGAGGTACCGTAAACCTCACCTTCAACGGCCGAGAACCAAAAAGTATCGGAAAAAGTATAAGCCAGTGCACCCACGGCCCCAGCACCAAAAACAGCGATTAGTTGCGGAAGACTAAGTTCAGAACCATTATTTTCAACAATCTTGCGTGCAAAATGGGTGATGGTCCAAAAAAGAAAAAGTATGGTAAATGCACTGGCCAGTGCCGACAGGATGTTCACCATGACGGGTACTTGAGCCGTATTACCAGCAAATAGGGTAAACAGGCGGCCAATAATCATAAACAGCGGGGCACCAGGAGGATGACCCACCTGAATGCTATAGGCAGTTGTAATGAATTCCGGACAATCCCAGAAGCTGGCAGTTGGTTCAATGGTACTGAAGTAAGTGATTGCAGCTACCAGGAACATCGACCATCCCAAAACCACATTGTAAAACTTATACCCTTTTGTCTTCATTTTAATTGTGTAAATCAAATTACTATATCGTTCATCATTTTCTGCAGTACACCCGATCGCAAAATTTATGCGAAGATATTAATATTCTTTATCCTCCCATCAATCACCGGGCTTAACATGATCATTAATTAATTTTTAAAAACTGAGGAAATATCATATTGATAAGGAAATGAACAAATAAGCCGATTGATCCCATTTTTTATTCCCGATCGGTTTGCAACAAAAAAAAACTTAGTACTTTTGCAGCCGTCTTAAATAATAAGACATTTTAGATTGACCCGTGGTGTAATTGGCAACACGTCTGATTTTGGTTCAGAAGAGTCCAA
>CAZNLA010000740.1:0-2111 GCA_964573385.1 uncultured bacterium | reverse complement strand
CATTCAGCAACTCGTACGATAGTACATTTTCAGTTTAGAAGGGATAAATAATGAATTTTAAATTTAACATTTCTGAAGGAGAGCCATTATTAGGGCAATGTATATATTATGTCAAAGATTATTCCTTTGATTATATACTTGTATATGTTGAATCTAATAAAAAATATAATTCTAAAGCAACGGCAACATTATTGATTGGCACTCTTCAAGTTGAAATTGATATTTTTACAAAAAGGTTGTATTTTTTTTGGGGATATCAACCATTACTTAACGCTAAAAAAATCAAATTACCAGACATATCACCTATTCGTGCAAAAGTGGAATTAGTTACCGATATAATATTTGAACCTGGTGAATCAATCTCTTATGATGATAATGATTGGCCAATATACATAGATAAATATGTTCTAATAGGTGAGAAAAAGATTTGTACAAACGATACAATTGTCGAGTTTGCTGAAGGAAATATTTTAGTGATTAGAAATAATAAAATTATCGCTGTTATATTATATCCGACGTATATTAATGAGTAGATTGAATAATTCGGGGACAAACTACTCAATAATTTTCTTTACCCCTTTGCCAAGCTGGTCGGTGGTTGGGAGCGGGGTGGCTCTTCTTTAACCCTTCGTTTAGACACTTCGAAGGCAACCACTAACTTTATAAATTGCAAATTGTAAATGGCAAATTGCAAATTGTAAATGGCAAATTGCAAATTTAAATAGGTGAAAATTTGAGAGTAAATCAGTAAAATTGCAGGTTTTTCCGCTTCTTTAACTATTAGTTGCGTGCCTTCGCTACTATTATTAAAAAAGAAAATCTCATTAACTTGAGGTTTTCTTTTTTTGTAGATAAAATACAGTTACAGGTTATCTGTTAATATAAATTGTGGCACAATTAATCAGGATGGTGGTTTTCATATCATGTATTATGCACCATACAACTCATAGCGGTAGTCGTCGGGATGATCTGTTTTTTCTGCAGAAGATTGTGAGGAGTAGCCGGTGGTATGGCGCCTATATTTTTGTTTTAGATTTTTAATTATTTTATCCAAAGATTAATGGTTTCCCTATTACAAAATTCATTCAATGTGGTAAAATAAAACCATAACAGTTGAGAATGACTTTTTTATGAAATTAGTTATTACTGGTTAAGTCTGACACTCTCAATTATTTTAAACAACGAGGTAAAGGAAAATGAACAGAATTTTGTTAACAGGTCGCATGACAACCGCCGCTGAATTAAGACAAACCCCAAATGGCAAGACAGTTACTTCTTTTGGACTTGCTGTAGACCGCCAGTTTAGAAACGCACAGGGTGAAAAAGAAACAGACTTCATTAATATAGTGCTGTGGGGTAAACAGGCTGAGTTTGCAGCGAATTATTGCGGCAAGGGAAAATTAATTGCTATCGATGGCACTTTGCAGATTAGAAAATATGTGGATAAAGACGGCAATAACCGGACTGTCGCGGAAGTAATTGGCGATCGTATTGAAGGACTTGACAGAGCAACACCAGAAAATGGCGGGCAATACCAGAATAATCAGGGTGGGTACCAGAATAACAATACCGGCGGATATGTCGCACCAGTCCGAAATCAGCAACAATCAGCAGCACCTGCATCAGCAGGAAATGCGGGTGATTGGGAAATGCCGGGCGGAGTGGGCGAAATGGGCGATATAAATGACCCGTTTGATGATCAATAATTAAAATGAAACAGGTTTACAGATAATAATTCATCATCTATTTTATACCCCAGCGCAGGTCACATATAATATAACAAAATATCGGTAATTATATGCGACCCGTGCTGGGGTCGTTTTTACTATATGAAATCTTGTTCTATAAATATTTAACCCCGCTGGGGTTGGTTTGAATCACACATTGTTTTTCTAATTTTACATTCACTCCGTTAGGAGTATCACGTCTATAGAAATCTCCCCATGTCACTGCGGTGACATCTCCCTCGATGAGGGGGACATGAAAAAAGCCTCCCTCTATGAGCTGTGCTTTATACACATCTTTAACAACAGTATAACTTTCAATAAAAATGCGGGGTAAATGGGAGGGGAGCTGTCCCCAGCTCCCGCGATAGAACCGGTTGCATAAAA
>CAZNLA010000739.1:0-2116 GCA_964573385.1 uncultured bacterium | reverse complement strand
CATACATGATCCGTTCGGCCGTGGCCTTCTTCCCATCCACCATCAGCCGGTTGACAAACGACCCATCAGGGGAGACGGCCAGCGCCAGTTGATTGGTCGCGGGATACATGTCCCCTGAAAAACTTTCGTCCATCTTCTGGGGTGCCAGAGTCAGGACGCCGTCAAGGTAGAGGGATAGATAATTATTGCGATGATCCCACACTCCCGCCAGATGGATCCACCGGTTGGTCGGCAAGGCATTGGCCGCGACAACAATATGGTTAAACATGGTGTCATCGGCAACCATGGTACCGGGGCCATCTGCCCAGATACAGGGGAACCCGCAGGGGTTTAACCGTGATCCTATTTGCCGGTTGAACTCTTTTATATAAGCAATCTGGTAAGTTGTTATTTTGTCTAACAGTTCATGTATTTCGTCCGGATATTCATAAAACGCGGTGTAAAAAGAATCATCCCACATTAATTCAGCGATACCCAGTGGAGATTGTATATCCGGGCAACGTATTAATTCATTCGCCGGCACAGTAATCAACTGTTCTTTCATACTGCGCAAAACATTACCGGGCCAACCTGTATATATATCAGGAATAGCGATATCTTTCACCTGCGCGGGGTCAAAAATCAGTTTTTTAATCCATGGTTTGCCATCCAGCAAATCCGGTTCGCACCCCATACCTTGGGCAAACATACAGGTAGTCACACCACCCCCGGCCCAATTTGTCCGCACCGGCGTCCAGTCCCAACGTGGCATAGCATTCAACCTGGCACTTGCGGTAACCGCACCATTGGCGGAATAAAATACCCCGCCAGTTGCGGGATTATCATAAGCATTTCGCAAACAATCAATCATTTTTTCGCGTTCGCCTCATTAACCAGTTCACTCAACAACAACCTGGCAAAGTTTCTCGGTGGCATATTTCCCACATGGCTATTTTTAAATATCCCGTTTAAATTAACTGTAATCATACCTTTTTCAATCTTATAACACCCGGTATAAACCTTGCCATCTTTTTCAATCTCAATCTTTTGCATTTCCCGTTCATACTGCTTCTTTTTCATAATTACTCCCGCATATTAATCTCTGCCTATTGTATCTAAAATTAATATTCCATACCAGTGGAGTAATTCATTTAATCATCACCCCATAATCAACTTATTCGTCTTTTTCAAAAATTTAGCAGGTATAGGGGCATTTAATTCCCAGATAATATTCATGGGATAATTCCCTTCATGAGATACATAATTTGCTAAGCCTAAAAAAGTATATGGCATTACACCATATTCATCTTTTTTATATTCACGTACAAATAACAATACTTTATTATTTGATTTTCGATGATTGATATATCTTTCACCTGTTTTAGATTTTTCTGAAGTTGTACTTTGGCTTTGCCAGTGAAACTTTGTGTCATTTATCGAATAATCATTATACATCGTCGTTGATGAATAATCTTTGTCAGATTTATTGAGAGTAATAAAGAAAACATCTGTATTTTTCTCATCGAAATATTTAACACCTAATCCCTGTAAGGCACCATAATTATAATAATCCATTGCAGTAGCAACTTGTCGCATTGAATAATTCCCATATAATTCAAGTGAACAATCGTACCCAAGATCAATATCTGAGATTACAAGATCGATTTTATCATAATTATATTGTAGCAACTCCACCAGTTCATTTTTCATCACAGGTGAATTACTAATTAATGATAAATTATTAATTACTTTTTGATCAGAAAAATTATTTGCCGGTTCATTCCATATTGCGACATATAACATTTGAATCATGTTTTGTTCGACTTTTGATAATTTATTAAAATCACATTTTTCAATATTTGGTAAAAACTTTAATAAAAACGAAATCCACTTAGGTGAATTTATCGCGCATAAACGTGGAAACGCTTTTGTCATTACATCTTCAATTTCTTCAGAAAAATCTTCTCTCATTCCAGCATACGCACTTAATCTGGAGAAACTGCCACGTTCATAAATAGACCTTACATCTAAATGATAATAATCAACAAAATTATTAATAGTAAGAGGTAATTTTGTATCATCTGTAAATGATGACATTCGTGAAACCATACCTGCTTTAGCACCAAATGAACTTCGA
>CAZNLA010000738.1:0-2126 GCA_964573385.1 uncultured bacterium | reverse complement strand
TTTACGGATTTTAACCCAAGCCAGTTGCTGTAAACATCTTCAGGTTTTACATTTTTAGGATCTTCCGCAATTTCACCACCGCTGAAACAGTTACAGCATCTTACCGCATCAAATTCGCCCCATTCAACTTTTGAACCATCAGCGAATGTTATTGATTCTTTACGATTAATATCGTTACTTATGGCGTTCGCGGGCCATTCGCGGGCGCATGCCATACAATTATTGCACAACTTTGGACCGTCATAAATCGGGTCTGGTTCCAGTTCTAATTCAGTAAGCACTAATCCATATCGTACTCTGGGACCATAAATAGGGTTCAGGAATACTTTACTCCAACCGAATTCACCAAGACCTGCCAAATAAGCCGCTACACGGGTATGCGGAGAAACATCAGGTGCCGCTTTCCCTTCCGCTACAGGTCTGCTGAAATTATCCCAAACTTTGCCGGCATCATCGTATGACCGCCAGCAGTCTATTTGTCCAAGTGGCATCGCCTCATAACCTGTATCTTCAATTGCACCCGCCAAACCCCACATAACCGTTGGCATTCTGATATATGTTACACCACCATATCCCATAGCGGCATAATTGCTGAACATGGTGCCTTCTTCAATACCGCGCAGACTTCCGCGCATTACACGAAAACCACATACAATTATTGATTTGCATTCCGGCATAATTTGCAAGGGGTCCATCTGTCTTGGACTGCCTTTCCAACGTTCAATATTGCCAATTCCGACTAATTCAGCACCAAGTGATTTCGCGAGTTGTTTAATTTTTGATGAGGTAATCATGCGTTTTCTCTTTTCAAGACACACAAATATCTTGTGCCTTACATAATATATACAGCAAATGAGATTTTTATTGAGTGATATTGAATTATAACGCCATAACCGGGGGGAGATAGTTTAATTGAGGTTATGGCGTTAATGATAAGTTCTACTTTTCAGTGGCAACCCATATGCCAGGACCTGACCAATTTGTCGATAAATTAATTGTAATAGGTTTCAAAGGATTACATGGTACAACTACTAAAATAGCAAATGATTTATTATTTACACCACCGACGGCAAAATTATAAGTGGGCAAAGTTCTACCGTCGCAGGCTACGTCAACCTTACTGGCACCATTTGTGTTTCCTGAGTAGTATATAAAAGCTAACCGTTTTGGTGAACTTCGTTTACTTGGACGAATAGTGAGTATAGCGGTGTCCGGATTACCGGCATTTCCTAACAGGCAAGGGATTTCATTCAATGGCCATGACCTTACACCATAAGCAGGTCCCCAACGCAATAATTTCCCGGACCAGTTTACCGCACTTGCGGAATATTGAATGCTTGTACCACCTGAACCCATTTTCCACCATGACGGTGCTATCGCGGCAGAAGCCACTTCATATGGAGATGATGTGGATGCAGTAACTTCATTAAATGTTGTACCATTGGCAAAAAGAATTGCAGGAGAACCGCTGATGCTTCCCATTAATGTAGTTGCACCGCGTAATCTAACCGCGTTATAGATAGTATTGTCTAATGGCGCCGTAGATGTCAGCCATCCTCCGGTAGGGTGCATACTTTCAACCAATGTTGGTGGCAGTGGGTCATCAGGGCCAATAGCGTTTAGGACTGTCCATACGATGTCAGCTTTTTTTACCTGACCGACATGTCCGTCAACATAACTTGTGATAACCTGTTCACTATGCCGGGCCTCTATTTTACTCACAATATCATTCATTAAATCGATTGATGCGCCATGTGTAACTACGCTGCCGGTCGCATTTGCATCCATGGTCATAGGTATCTCAACCGGGTTTTCAAATTCACCAATAGATTGACCGCCAAGAAGGGAACCAGCCAGATAAATATAATTATTTGAACTTGCGCGTGATGCTGAAGGACAGCGAACAACACCTGGATCCAATTTTAAATCAGCCCACGCGGTTGAACTCATTGGGAAAGTCTCTTCATGGTCTTGCGTATACATTGTCAGAGTAGCAGCAATTTGTCTTTGGTTGCTGGTACAGGTAGCCTGCCGCGCTTTTTCCCGTGCCCGGGCAAAGACCGGAAACAGAATGGCAGCGAGGATGGCAATAATGGCAATTACCACCAGTAACTCGATAAGGGTAA
>CAZNLA010000737.1:0-2127 GCA_964573385.1 uncultured bacterium | reverse complement strand
AAGCTAGGTGCGACGAATTTGCAGGCATTGCAGAGTGCAACGATTTATGCTGCAGAAGCACTTGATATAGCGGCAATTACAGGAAGCATAGAAATTGGCAAGTCGGCAGACATTGTTATCTTGGGCAAGAATCCTCTAGATAATTTAGAAGAGGCTATCCTTGATGTGAAAATGGTCATTTCCCGAGGACACATTGTTATCAACAATTTGAGTACAAGCTATGATAATTAACTTAAACTGGATGGCACTAGCATTTCTGGCAGCAACTTGCTGGGGAATTGTTAATGTATTAGATAAAGAAATACTTAAATATCCTCGACTAAAAATTGATACACGGCTACTTCTCGATTCAGGCTTTGGATTATTAGTAGCGGGGATATTATCATTTGAACTATCGTCTCCTACCTTTTTATTAGTTACACTTGGCATGTGTGGTGGTGCCTTGGTATTTTCTTTTAATATTTTATATTATCGTGCATTAAAAAAAGCAGATGTCTCTGCAATTTCTGTATATTTACAGTCAGTATCTGTATTCAGTGCCATTGTAGGTTTCATGTTTTTTGCCGAACGATTTCACTCAGATATTTATTTAGGTGCGTTTCTGATAGTTTTTGGTGCAATTATAGTTGGTGTCGAGCGCAAGGAGAATGGGAAATTTACTATTTTTTCCGGCGAAAACATGGGGGGTTTTTTAAGGTATGTGCTCCCTGCATCATTGATAATGAGCATTAATTATGGATTAACTAAAGTATTGCTTGTCCACTCCTCTTTTTGGGAAGTATTTTTTTGGGGGAGAATCGGATTTGCTTTTACAGGGATAATTGTTTACGTGATTTGCCGCAAAGTAAGGCAAGAGATCAATGCAGATATTAAATTAATAAGTGTGCCCACTATTTATAATGTTGGTTTAATAGAATTTCTAAACTTTCTTGGCATATTATTATTAACTGCAGCGTACTCGATAGGCACTATAACTTTAGTTACAACAGTTGCTGCTATACAGCCCCTAATAGTAATCATGGTGCTTGTTGTAATCGCAGTTTTAAGTAATCGAGAACCGCTTAATGATTTTTCTTCGAGCAGAAGAGTACTCATTGTAAGGGTGGTAGCCATTCTCCTACAGGTGATTGGCATGTTTTTGCTGGCGAGAAGCCAGGGCTAATTTAAGAAAGCACTTTCAAAATGTTTAATAGAATACGTAAAGTTATCCGGGAGCCAAATGCACCTATTGAGACACCATTTTATTTGTTCGATGAGTTACTTTTAGAAAAGAACTACAGAATATTGAATTCTATACTAGGCGATACAAATTGCCGTTTTTCGATAGCATATTCAATTAAAACAAATCCGCTCGAGTCTATAGTTTTAAAGCTGAAAGAGCTCGGTGCATTGGCAGAAGTTACGTCTACATCTGAACTACAATTAGCAGAAAGATGCCATTTTGATGAAATTATTTTTAATGGTATTTATAAAACAGACGCTGAAATGATTTATGCTGCTAAGATTGGTGCTACAATCGTCCTTGATGGCTATAATCAGATATCACGTATCTCCAAAATAGCGACCACGATTGAAAATAAAATTAAAGTAGGAATACGGATTTCCAGTTTTCCTATTTTAAATGATAACGGTACCCGTTTTGGTATCTACGCAACAGAGCCAGAATTAAACCAAATAGCGCTCGATCTTGTTTCTGTCCCGAATATTGATCTTTGTTGTTTGCACATGCATCTGGGTACTAACATAGGTGACCCTGGACTTTACCAGCAAGCATTAGAACGATTGTATAATATTGGAATAATAATGGAAAACGTAGGTGCATGCATCTGCTATTATGATCTTGGTGGTGGTATGCCAACTTGCATGGATTATAATTGGCGTCAGACGTTTTGTAACGGAATTAATTCAATTCAGGGTATAACCTCTGATCCTAATAAAACTTTAATGATAGAGGCCGGAAGGGCATTAGTTGAAAGTGCCGGATTCGTGGTTACACGCGTTGTTGATATAAGAAAACGAGTAGATGGCGCTGGAGAGGATGTAGTTGTTGATGTAGGCACAAATAGTATTCTCGGAGCGAAGCATGGCATTACCCACCAATTCTGTGGCATTAAAACATATGATATA
>CAZNLA010000736.1:0-2127 GCA_964573385.1 uncultured bacterium | reverse complement strand
ATTCGTTAATACGAATACTGCCGCCGCCGCCGCTACCCTGGCATGGGTACTTATTGAATGGTTACACCATGGCAAGCCAACTGTATTAGGTGCCGCATCCGGTGCTGTTGCCGGTTTAGTTGCCATTACCCCTGCTGCAGGTTTCGTACTGCCATGGGCATCAATTATTATAGGTCTTGCTGCCGGTGGTGTATGTTACGGTGCTGTTAATCTCCGTTACAAGTTAGGTTATGACGATTCTCTTGACGCATTCGGCGTACATGGTGTAGGTGGTATGTTAGGTGCGTTGCTGACCGGTGTATTTGCAACCAAGTTAGTTAATTCCGCAGGTGCTGATGGCTTATTATATGGTAATCCAAAGCAATTGCTGATTCAATTAATATCAGTTATGGTTTCTGTTGTATTCTGTGGTATTGCAAGTTTCATATTGTTAAAGATTACTGCTGCTGTCACTGGTGGTTTACGACTTAGCAAGATTGATGAACTTGAAGGTATGGATGTATCAGAACATGGTGAAAATGGTTATAACATGGGTGATATCCCCCTGGGGCACGGCGGAACCTCTGCTGTACCACACACCAGTCCTGTATCTGTTTCGACTGCAAAGGCTGCAAAGGTTGAAGCCTAAACTGTTTAATGAATATCCCGTCCGGATTCACCGGACGGGAAGTTTAAAAAAGGAGGCAAAAAAATGGTTAAGATTGAAGCGATTATCCGAGATGTAATGGTTGACACTGTGAAAGACGAACTGAATCGGGTTGGCATAGCCGGGATGACGGCTTATGAAGTACGCGGTTTTGGACACCAGAAAGGGAAGACCACCACTTACCGTGGCGCAGAATATACAGTTGATTTTGTAAACAAGGTTAAGATTGAATTAGTAGTTGGCGATGAGGATGCTGATAGGGTGGTGGAAGCAATTTTAGGAACCGCCCGCACCGGAACAATCGGAGATGGAAAAATATTTGTTTATCCTATCGCACAGTGTATTAGAATACGAACCGGAGAAACTGGCAGGACAGCTATCTAAAAAAAGATGATTAATTCGGCAGGGATGTTTTAATTTCTGCCGAAATTATTCATAAAGTAGTATTGCAGGTTAATTGTTATGGGGCATTTAACCTGTACAAAATCAAAAGGGAGGAAAAAAATGAAAAGAATCTCCATCACTCTGCCGATTTTAGTCGGCGTCATGCTTAGCTGGGTAATCTCAGCAAACGCTGTTTACAGCGGATTGGTGAATATCCCAACTGCTGATGTGTTAGGCGAAAAAGCATTTGCAATCAGTGCGCAACCACTTGGACCAGCATCTGATTTAGCTGCAAACCTTTACATCGACACTCAGGTTGGAATCATCAAGGGACTGGAAGCAGGAATCGATTATAATCTGGCCGTAAAGCCGAAATTGTTAGTTAATGTAAAGTATTCACCAGATTATGATTTGTATGGCGGAAAAGCCGCTGTAGGGTTCTACAACCTTGCAGATGGCGCGAAAATTGTCCCTTATGCAGTTTACACCAAAGGTTTTGAAGGTTTCCGCGTTCATGCTGGTATCATCAAACCAACCGTTAATGTTCAGGCTATGATAGGCGCAGATGCACCAGTAATGGATAAAGTAACTGCAATGGCAGATTATACTACCGGTACCGGAAGTTGGACAACTGTTGGTTTTAATTATCAGGCAACCCCGGAATTAGGTGTATTACCAGGTGTTATCTTTGTGAAAGGCGCAAAACCTGTATTTACAGCATATTTCACTTACGCTGGATCAATTAAATAATTAGGTTTTAGTCTAAAATAATATAAATCATCCCATCACATAACGCAAACCGTGATGGGGTGATTTTTTTTGTTAAACTCTGTATAATTTATTCATGCCTACTTTTAATTTGTTATCACATAACTTTTCTCCATACGAGATAATCATGCTTGTTTGTTTTGGTTTTAGTTGGCCGTTTTCTATTCACCGCACCTGGAAAAGCCGTAGTAGCAAGGGGAAAAGTCCATACTTTCTGTTATTAATTATTTTGGGTTATATGGCAGATATAATGCACAAGTATCTTAACAGTCTGTATATTGTTATATTTGTTTACATCGCCAACCTGTTAATGGTCAGCTTTGATTTAG
>CAZNLA010000735.1:0-2129 GCA_964573385.1 uncultured bacterium | reverse complement strand
TTATTGATTTTAACGCGTCAAACAGCTTTTTCCAATCTAAATCACCGGTGAACAGGTCATCGCCAAAACCATGTAAACCGCCGCCACAATCGTTACGGGAGAAGTTTTTGATGTGGACTGCTTTAATGCGGTCGCCTAATATCTCTACCCAATGTTCCGGATAGCCGTTAATCAATACATTTCCGGCGTCAAAATATACACCTAACCGTGTGGAATTAAATTGGTCAACAAACAAACGCATTGCTATGGGGTCAGTCAAAAACCAATTCCATACATTTTCAACAGCGATATTTACCCCCAAGTCTTCTGCCAGTGGCAGACATTCCTGTAATGACAATGTAGATAATTCCCATGCCGTGGCATACGATACCACTTGCTGGTTAGAATCCCATGGGACAGCAACAACGCCGGGAAGCACCAAAATAGTTTTAATCCCCAGGGTATACGCAACCCACAAATAATCCTTGGTGAACTCTATCGCCTTCTGCCTAACTTCTTCATCCGGGTCCGACAATGATTGCGACCAATATTTACCGGTTGCCATGGTATTAAGTGTTACCCCGGTTTTTTCCGCATGCTCAACTATCTCTTTACAAAAATCCGCGTTTACGCCGGGTATTAATTCACCGTCGCCAAATGATAATTCAATACCATCGAATCCGAACTCTTTTGATTTATCTATAGCCTGTTTTACAGGGGTTTCACCAGCAAAACCGCCAATGGTAAGGTAACTTATTTGAGTTTGCCATTGCATAATAATTCTCCCGCTTATAAAGCCACGTTTTTCCCGGATTTTATAGACTCAATCTCGCTGTATACCAATTTTAATGTCTGACAGGCAGAATCCGGCGGGCATATTTCTGATCTTTTTTTATTGGAGATACATTCTACAAAATGTACTAATTCCAGGTAATATCCATCTTCATTATCGTGTTCCAACTGCACCGGTTGTTCATTTATTGCATACAACATCAGTTTTCCGTCATCACCCATGCGCAACGTTGCGTTTTCCATATTAATTGTGAAGGTCATGGAGAAAGGAAAACCTTGTTGGTACCCCCACCCGCCTTCGGCAACTATTAACGCGTCATTATCGTAATGGAAGGTTGTTATAACGTCATCATTTAACCCTGATGCTGTTCCTTTACTTGTAACAGATTTCGGCATGCCAAAAAGATGCATAATAAAGTCAGAATCATGAATATGCATATCCAACACACAACCACCACTTCTTGGCTGATCCATCAACCAATTATCCCAACTCCATAATGGATGCGCGGAACGACGCACAAAATATGCCGCTTTGACTTCGCCATACTTTTTACTTTTTACTATTTCACCGGATACGACATATTGCGGCCAAAATCGTATGCATTGCGCGATAAACAATAACTTTCCGGTGGCATTAGCGCATTCAAGCATTTGTTCAGCCTGTTGCGGGGTTAATGCCATCGGTTTTTCACAAATAACATCTTTACCGGCTTTCATCGCGCGGATTGCATATTCGGCATGTAAAAAAGTAGGAAGGGTAATATCAATAACATCAATTTCCGGGTCATTAAACATCAAATCGGCATCAGAATATGCTTTTAATGCGGAAATATCCTGTTTTTTATTTTCACCACCAATATTTATCTGCACATTAGACCAGTCGCCGGAGCATTTTTTAGGGTCAATATCGCATATAGCGACGACTGTTGCACCGGATACCCGATTATAAGTATTAAAATGGTTGATACCCATACCACCCATTCCAATGATTCCAACGCGAATTGTCATGATTCCACCTCTGCCTTTAGATTGTTATAAAAACAGGATTTTCGTTTTAGGTTGTTGAACCTGTCGAAACTACCATTGATAAACAGATTAACAGTATGAGCGAAAGTCCTGTAAAAATTATATACATTTGACCCGGGATTTAATATAGATATCCATGATTGATTAAAAAAATAGTAAAAAATATTTCAACTATTTGTTATTAACTACCGCATGGGGGGTATCATATAATATATCAGATGTCGGAAAAAACATAACAGGGATTTATAATATGGAAGATTTTCAATCTAAACGGATCAACATTCTGGTGATTGAAGATGACCCTGATGACGAAAAACGGATTCGGGATGCAT
>CAZNLA010000734.1:0-2147 GCA_964573385.1 uncultured bacterium | reverse complement strand
TAACACAGCGATTATTTGTGAACCGACAAAAAGAATGAAGCTTATCGCGGAAAGGTTAGGATTTATGGTACCTAATAAGTTGGGAGTTTAGAATAAATTTTGTCTGACGAAACTGAATAGTTACCTGTTGACAATAGAATTCCACTTCATGCATACTTGCGATATATTGAATTAATGAAGGGTAACAGAAGATGACAATAGATATTAATGCGCGTATAGCAGGATATGAAAACCGGGTTTTACAGTATTGTAAAATGGCAGGCGACGCGGCAACAGCATGGTATGATGAAGATGGTAAATGGTTGTTACCTTCCAAACCTGCGGAAACACGTGAGAGAATGTGGTTGTGTTGCGCGCTTTATAAGGTCGGTCAGTCATCTTTCGCGGATGCCATATTACGATTAGCAGAGACAGAACAGTATGGCCAGGTGCGTTTTAATATCTTTGATACCAATATCGCAACGGCGTTGTTGATAAATTTCGCGGATAAAATGGCGTCGGATGTACGGGTAAAGATGGAAAATCTGGTGCGGGATGGTTTTTACTTTAAACCCGGTAACAGACAACCTGATTACCAGTTTCATGGTTATAATGATAATATGCCGGCCAAAGCAACAATGGGGCTTATTTTAGGTGGTGAATATCTGAATTATCCGGATGCTGTTGAGTATGGTTTGTGGAATCTGCGTCAATTCCGCGCCATGCTGGTAAGGTCCGGTATAAACAGCGAGTTTAATTCTCCGACATATTCTCCGTTAACAATTCACGCTATGGGTGAAATTGCGGAACACGCAAAAAATAATGAGGCGCGGGAAATAGCGCGCGGTATAGAGGAAAGGTTGTGGATAGATATGGCGGCGCGTTATCACCCGGAGATGGGGGTTTTGGCTGGTCCGTACTCGCGCGCCTATACTATTGATACCATAGCGCATGTCAGTTGTGCATCAGCTATGCTTAGTTTTGTATTGGGTGAAGGTGTAAATCCATCACCGATGACTTTCTTTAACAACGATAAAAATCTTGTCATTCATCATAAGGGTGATTATCCATTTAATATTGTACAAATGTGCTGGTTTGCATCCGGTGTATACCATGTACCTGTTATAGCGCGGCAGTTATTCGCCGGTAAAAATTATCCGTATCATGCGGTTGCCACCAGCGAACAAGGGTCAGCAACTGCGGATTTTCCGGCGCGTAATTGCCGGATAGAATCTTACCTCACCAGCGATTATACATTAGGCACATCAACAACATCATTGTGTGGTGGCGAACAAACCATGAGTTATTTCGTGACCTATAAAAAGAAAGAACAGGTGAAGTCATATGCTGATGTCGGCACGGTTTTTGCCAAATTTGTCATTAATGATGAAATACCCGGTGTTGTAAAACAGGCGGAAAAAGCCGCGGATGCCGGTGCGGAATGGAAAAAGTCAGACAGTGAAAATGAAAAAGTAAAATATGTAAATTCCGGTGAAGAAGATTGTCTTACTTCCCACGCAAATACCACCGTATTACAGGCAGAATCCACCGCAATAGTGTTAACTAACCCGCATCTTAATCTGGGTGGGGATGTTGATACCGGGAAAGGTGGTAAAGCGTTATCACGTTTGAGCGAAATGGTAATATTCCCATCACATTTTGGCGGAGCAGATGAAATTATAGTCGGTGGCATACCACGTGAATCATGGGATGGAACAGTGAGTAAAGGAGAATGGATAGCCTGCCGACGTGGCAGATTATTTATTGCCATTCGTCCTATGGCACATTCAAGTGTATTGCAGAATATTACTTTTACATTGGAATCTTTGCCAAATTATGAAATAATACGGACAAATTTTTATAATGGTGAACCGCGTATATTTACCCGGGCAGAATTGCGGATGATATTCGGTGGTTTCATAGCGGAACATGCCAGTATAGATGAATACCCGTCATTACAAGCCTTTGCCGATGAATTGTCAGCAGGTAAATTTACAGATTATTTCTGGACAACTCGCCGCACCCGTTATCGCCGTAATGCCAGCAATATTCACCCGGCACTGGAAATAGAAACATCAATTTATCCGGGCAGTCAGTTGATGCGTATAGCAGCAATAAACGGGCAGACGATAAATATGATGCACCATGGAATGAGCGTAAACAGTCTT
>CAZNLA010000733.1:0-2148 GCA_964573385.1 uncultured bacterium | reverse complement strand
AGATTTCTGAATGTGACTGGAGTTCAGACGTGTGCTCTTCCGATCTACCTTGTATTACCATCAACCATGGGTATCTGCATTACGGAAGACTATATGCCATTATTATCTGCAGAACAATATGCGGAGTTTGGACTTTCATCTGTTAAACGCATCGCCGATGCGTTTGGCGGAGTATGGATTCACTGTTGCGGTGTATATCGTCAGCATTTGCAAACTTTACGAAACGGCAATTTCAAGATATGGGGCCTGGAACTTGCGTATCCACAAATGCCGGTACAGGATGTTTACGATATATTCGGAAATGATATCGCCTATCTGGTTGGTATATCACCGGATGGTGAGGAAGAGTTTCCAACAATTATAGAATATGCCCAACACCTGGCAACTCTGCCGTGTGCAAAAGGCAGGTTTTGGTTTGCGTCATGCAAAGAATGGATGGATGGCGATAAATTACGTGAAATAGTAAAAGGCGGATTTGGTCATGAATGACATAGTATCACGCGGTTTACCACGTGTCAGTGAAAAACTGCGTAATGGTGAAAAATTACGTTTGGTTAGTTTCGGTGATTCAATCAGCGAAGTTGGAAGAACACCGACATATTTTGGCGGGGCAAGTTGCGCGGGTAAAAATTGGGCATCAGTATTACGTGACTTATTTGCCGACGCATACACCAACAGTGAAATCGAAATTATTTATTGTGGTATAGGCGGGCAAAATAGTTACGAAGGTCTGGGACGACTTGATGTATTGGCGCCACTAAACGCGGATTTAGTCATTGTCGCTTTTGGCGCAAATGATTGCGGATGGCACCATTTGGAACCATGGCAAACAAAAGTAGCGTTAAGCAGCATTACAGAAGGAATACGGGCCAGATATAATGCGGATGTCGCGTTAGCCAGCACAGGTGGTGATAGCCCATTAAATAGCAAAATGGATCATCTGAATGAAACAATTGAAACTACCTGCCAGGTTGCAATTGAACAAGGTATACCGTATGTTGATATTCGCGCGGCAATATTAAAAGCCACAGAAAACGGCAATAACTGGGCTAAATATCACTTTAATGATTCTGATTGCCATCCGAATGATGATGGCCATAAAATATGGGGTGAAGCGGTTTTCACAGCACTGAAACCATATTTACCATAAAGGAAATAAAATGAGCCAGACACCAAGAGAAATAGTACAACGATGCTTAAGATTTGAATCACCGGAAAGAATGCCACGTGATTTATGGGCTTTACCATGGGCAACTATACGTTTTCCGGAAAAGTTTGAAGAGATAAAAACACGTTTCCCCGGCGATTTTCGTGGCGCGCCAAATGTATACGAAAAATCACCACGTATGAAAGGCGATATGTTTGCGGTTGGTGAATATATTGATGACTGGGGATGCCAGTTTGACAATATCCACGCCGGCGTTATCGGCGAGGTTAAGACTGCGCAGATACCTGATATTGAAGATATTTCCGCATTGAAACCTCCATATGAAACATTACCGTCCGATCCGGGTAAAGCACGTGATATTGTGAATAAATTTTGCAATGATACTGATTATTTCGTAACCGCGTCATGTTGTCCGCGTCCATGGGAAAGATATCAGTTTCTGCGTGGCAGTGAAAACGCCTTAATGGATGTAATGATGCCGGAAGAAGGCATGGATAAAATATTAAAGATAATTCATGATTATTACATGAAAGAACTGGAATTTTGGGTTTCAACAGATGTTGATTCAATCGGATTCATGGATGACTGGGGTTCACAATGGCAATTACTGATTCCACCTGCTGTTTGGTGTGAATTATTTAAACCACTTTATAAAGATTACTGCGATATTGCACACGCCCATGGCAAATTTGCATTCATGCATTCTGATGGCCATATCGCAGAAGCATATCCACATCTGGTGGAAATTGGCGTTGACGCGTTAAACTCGCAATTATTCGTCATGAATATTGCGGAATTAGGAAAATTGTACAAAGGTAAAATAACTTTCTGGGGTGAAATTGACCGTCAGCATATATTATCCTCACCAGACCCGCAGGCAGGCCGTGACGCAGTAAGAAAAGTGGCACAACACCTGTATGACCCCAAAGGTGGCATAATGGCACAATGCGAATTTGGCCCCGGCGCCAACCCGGATGTGG
>CAZNLA010000732.1:0-2148 GCA_964573385.1 uncultured bacterium | reverse complement strand
GCACCGATAATGCCAGCATTATTTACCGCAACGTTATGTGACGCGTAATGAATAGCGCCACCAACTTTGTCGCTGCCATCCGGTTTTATACGAATGACATAGCCATTCGGGTTACCGTTACTGGAAAGATACACCATCCCATCCCGACCGGCAGAAATGGTCGCGTCAATACAATTAAATGTGGGGTGTTCACGAGAAATAACCTGCTCCAGCGTTGTTGCAAATGTCAGTAATGGCAAAAGCAAAAGCATACAGATAATTAGAAAAGAATAAAACTTCATTAATGGTGCCTCCGGTGTTAATGCTTGTACCATTATATCAATAATTTAACTTTGTTGTAAGGTTGAATGAATAACATAAAACGTCGTTTTAACAGTCGATGAAGCATAAATGCCATCTGAATATAATTTAATATATCATTAAAATATATTCAGGTTGCATTGTTTATAAAAAATCAGGGAAAGTTCTGTTGAATCTTTTATGCAATTAATCTGCAGTCTCAATCTCTATCAGCAACATCGCCAAATCACCCAGGTTTTCTGTGATTAATAAGCGGTTATTATCTGTATTCACAATTTTTGTGGTTTTAGCCGGTTCCTGTTCTACTCGCAAAGTTTCTAACTGTTTTGGGTTTGGCCATTTTGGTGCACCCATTTGTCGCCATGCGAATTCTGCCCAACCGTGGGTGTGGTCTACCAGTGAGCTATTAATTATTACCTGTTGTGGCAGTCCGGATAATTCTATCGCGAAAGTGCGGTCATTTCCCGGGCCAATCATTTTTTCTATTCCTTCCGGTGTTTCCCATGTTGCTTCGGTGCTTGCGTATGGGTGGTGGTTATACAGCAACACCTGCCAGTGGTTAGCGTCACTTTTAAATACGGCAATCCCTTCGTCCGGATTATTATAGATTATGGTTTGGCCGCATTTATTTAAGAAGGAAAATGCATGGAAGGATGGTTTTTTCAGGCCATGTGGTGATACTATACCCCAACCACCGAAAAACTCTTCATGTCCCGGTACTGCTTCTTCGGTGATATCGCTAAGTGACCACCGTGCCAGCGAATCCACCAGTCCGATACCCCGCAAAAAGTTTTCCAGATGAAAAGTTCCGCTGAAAAGATGGTCATGGGTGCGGTCGCGGCAACTGGGTGAACTTCCCCATTCATTACAATGGATTTCAACATTCGGGAACGGAGATTTATCGACAATAGTTCGCAGTAAAGTAAGGTCATTAAATGTTGCTTTGCGGTCGCGCACCACACATTTATGGGTTTTGGTATTGTCATCAAACGGAAAATCGGTGGGGTAGGGATGTGTTGAAACAAAATCCACCGGCAAATTTTCCTTATGGCAAAACGCGAAAAAATCTTCCACCCATTCTGGTTTATAATTACCATCCGCGTCCGGGGTAAAGTTTGCCGTTGCCGGACCACCAATTCGCAGGTTGGAATCCACTGATTTAACTGCATTTGCGGCATGACGGTATAACTCGAAATATTGTTCCTGTGTGCCGGACCAAAATGGTATATTCGGTTCGTTCCACACTTCAAAATGCCATTTGCGCACTTCATCAATCCCGTACCGGTCAACCAGTGCTGTTACTGTTGTAAACACCAATTTGTGCCAATCATCAAAATTGTTTGGCGGGCAGGCAGGGCATTTACTGGTGAATACCGTTTTGTCATCACTCGCAAGCCATTTTGGCAGAAAACTGAGTTCGACAAATGGACGAATGCCAATGGAAAGGTAATAATCATAATTAGAAAAAAGGTATTGAAAATTAAAATCTTTCTCTTTTTCCACCCATATAAACATGTCATCGTGAAACATGCCATGTTGTCGTAAACTTTCAAACCCGCATTCGCGAACCGCCATCGCAAGATGTTCGCGCACATCCGCACGCAAAGAAAGTCCTGCCCTGTCAGCACAAAGCATGCGTTTCCAGTAAGGTTTTATAAATTCACCATCTGTGGCGAGATCTATTGTCTTTAACATGATGTTACCTCTATTCATAAAAAAATATGCGAAATACCGTATAAATGGCATTGCGGTTATTGTATTGTTTGGTGATATTTTGTCAAGATGATAAATAAAGGACTTTCGCTTAAGGTCACTTCGACAGGCTCAGTGACCGGTCGCTGAGCCTGT
>CAZNLA010000731.1:0-2155 GCA_964573385.1 uncultured bacterium | reverse complement strand
GCACAGTTAAAAGTAACGACCCATGGCCTATTTACCACCACGACAATCAACATACCGGCAGAAGTGCATTTAACGGACCTGCGTCTCCCACTGTAATATGGAAATATACAGATGGTCCGTTTTTAAGTTCGCCGGTTGTTAAGGCAGATGGTACTATTTATGTAGGAAATAATTATAAAGGCTTATTAGCAATTGATGCCACCGGCAATAAAAAATGGTCATTCAAATCAAATGCCAGTGTTATCGCTTCACCGAGTATTGGTCCGGACGGTACCGTTTATATTGGACATCAGTCAGTAAAGTTTAGCGCGATAAAACCAGATGGTACAGTAAAATGGGAACTTCCCGCAGTTGCAGGTGCTAATAGTTCACCGGCATTTGCTGACGACGGAACTGTTTATATCGGTGCTACTTTAGTTAATTTTTATGCATTAAATCCTGATGGCACAACAAAATGGAAAATCAAAGGTGGCACTTATTATTCAGCACCGGTAATAGCAACAGATGGAACTGTTTATTTTACTACTGATGACAAATTAATGGCTGTAACCCCAGCAGGTGTTAAAAAATGGGAATATATCCCGGGTGGTAAACTATATACAGCATCACTCGCATCTGACGGTACTATTTATACAGGGTCTGATAATAACAAACTTTATGCTGTTAACCCTGATGGTACAAAAAAATGGGAATTTAATAGTAAAGATGCACTGCCAACATGTCCTGCTATTGCATTAGATGGCACAATCTATATCAGTTCATCAACTGGAACATTATATGCAGTCAATAAAGATGGTTCAAAAAAATGGGAATTTGATATAGGAACAGGCAGAAAAGACTTCTGGTTCTCATCGCCAATTATCGATGCTGCCGGCATAATTTATGTGGGTTCTTATGATCAAAACTTATATGCAATTAATCCGGACGGAACAAAAAAATGGGCATTCCCAACTGGTGCTACTATCGAATCTGACCCAGTTATTGCCGCTGACGGAGTGCTGTATATTGGTACCACCGGTGGTTCATTTTACGCACTTGGCAAGGCTGGCAATACCACCCCCAACATCACCGTCACCGCACCAAACGGTGGCGAACAGTCAACAGGGGACAGCACAGAATATTACCTGGACATCAACCGGTGTCACCGGAAATGTAAAAATTGAATTATACAAAACCGGCAAAGTTATCAGCACCATTGCTGCCAGTGTAGTTAATTCCGGCACATACAGTTGGAATATTCCCGCGGCACAGGCAATAGGAACAGATTATCGTGTAAAAGTATCATCTATTACCGACGCGACATTAGCCGGGCAAAGTGTAGCAGATTTTACTATTACTGCCGGTGGCACACAAACCCCGGCGATTACCGTCACAGCGCCAAACGGTGGCGAACAATGGCAACGCGGAATAGCCCATACTATTACATGGTCATCAACAGGCATCACCGGCAATGTGAAAATAGATTTATTAAAAACCAGTGGATCACAGAGTAGTGTGATTACTGCCAGTATTGCCAATAACGGCACATACAGTTGGACTATACCGACAACACAAAATATTGGAACCGATTATCGTGTTAAGATTTCGTCTGTTGCAAATACGGCAATAACCGACAGCAGTAACGCTGAATTTTCCATTACTAACACAACAACCACCCTTGGGGTGCCGGTACAGTTATCACCTGCAAACAACGCCATAAATGTTAATAAACCAGTAACCATCGCCTGGCAAGCGGTGAATACCGCGGTTAGTTATGAATATGAACTTTATGGCCCGGCAAGTGCGACGGTGGCTATCGAGACAAATATTGTAACTACAACATCAGCGACAATTCAATTTAACCTTGTCGCCGGCACAAAATACAGTTGGCGGGTGAGAGCAACCAACGCCAGTGATATCAACAGCGCATATTCACCATTATGGTCATTCACCGTCGCGAACCAGACAACAACACAACTTGACGCACCGACACTGATTGCCCCGGCAGATGCTGCCATTGATGTGCCAATCAATACCGTATTCAGTTGGACCGCGGTGGCAAACGCAAAGGCGTATGATGTTGATGTAGCAACTACTTCTGATTTCTCTAAAAAAGTAACGCTATCAACCACCAATACCACCCTGACCGCAGTACTTGCAAATAACACCGTTTACT
>CAZNLA010000730.1:0-2156 GCA_964573385.1 uncultured bacterium | reverse complement strand
GCTCCAATTGACCACTCTGGCATCCCGGCACACTGACAAACAATAACCGGCGGGTGTATCCGCCGGTTAACGCGATTAGTATAGGGGGGTTAAGATTAATTGTCAATAGGTAAAATGAAGAAAATTAAAAATATTTTAAAAACTTTTTTAAAAATAATAAAATTTCTGACTTATTTTACCAAAAACCTTAAAAAACCACAAATAAGTAAGACTGAATCTTTCAACTTACAGTTTTCATACGTGGTCACTAAGCCTGTCGAAGTGACCTTATATAAGACCTAATCCCTATCCCAAATAAATTGGATAAGTTTAATGGTAATTAATGCCTTGGAAAGGCATTTTAATGAATAACCCCAGGCGTCAGCCTGGGGATTAAACCATAACATTGACTGCGCCTCGGAGAGGTGCTTTCATAAAGTCGCCTTTACAAGGCTCATATTAATAGCTATTACTTCCCCAGGCTGACGCCTGGGGTTAATCATTATGTCGCCACTCCGTGGCTAATATATAATAAAAAAAGGAGAACTCGGTAAAAATCGGTTGAAATCGATTTTATTAAGAGTACAAGCTCAGTCACCTTTATAAAACCCCTGACTTTTTTTGTACAGATTTGGTTATTAACAGCTTACTCCCTACTCCATCAACTCTTAATTATCTCTTCCCAACTTACCGAATCATGATTTTTTACTTTTTCCCAGGAAGATTGTTTTGCCAGGTACATTGCTTCATCAGCAATTGTTATTAAAGAATCCATGGCAGTTTTAAAATTATCATGAGTCATGCGATGTTTATTAGTTTTGGCTTCGGCAAAGTCATCACTGGATATTCCACATACGCCAATACTGATATCTAATCCGGTTACACATAGGGGATGCTCTGCTCCCAGCAAACGTATTTTCTCGCGGATACGATACGCCAGTACGCAACCACCATCTATCTTTGTTTCCGGCAATATGGCTACAAACTCATCGCCACCATATCTGCCGATGATATCTGATTCACGTGCTGCTTCATGTAATAATATTCCTACTTCCCGCAATATTTTATCACCGGCCTGATGACCCATATTATCATTTATTAATTTAAACTTATCCAAATCCATCATTAAAATTGTCAGGTCATGGTTAGCGCGATAACTGCTTTTTAATTCTTCATATAAACGTTGCAACACAAACCGTCTGGTTAACACCCTGGTGGTAGTGTCAACAGATACAAGGTCATATATGCCAGTGCTACCCATAAATGAAGAAACCAGGGTATGAAAATCACTGACCTGCATATTTTTTTCTTGTTTTTCAGTTAATACTATATGATAACCGCCTAAAATCTCGTTATTCCATTTAAAAGGCACTGAAATATTAATATTATCGGATAAAATGAATATTGACGGGTCATCACTGAAATTAAAAGACTTTGGTAACTGCTGATTAAGAAGATATAAAAAATCACCGGTTGCTGCTCGGACCACCGGCAAATCGTCTAAATTACGTTGATACAACAAAGAACTGGCTTCCGTAAGGTTTATGCCATATTGATTTGCGAACAATCTGTTAATACCGGAAAGTATATCACACATAAATTGCGATTCAGACTTATCATCAGTATGTAACTCACTGAACAAGTTCCCTAATTTATTCAGATCCTGTAATAAAAGCTCTTTTAATTTCTTTTCATTTACAGTATCTTCTATAAATGGCATTACTGAAGGTAATAATGACTTCGCCACGTAACGAATATTATCTAATTTTTCTTGTTTATTATCACAGACAGATATTATCAATGGACTAAGTTCTGACTCTGCACATATTTTTTTAATATCATTAATATTTAAATCATCATCGGCGATAATTAGTAAATCTATATCTTTTTTATCAATTACTGCCATAAAACTTGTTAAATTGTTAACGACAGTTACAACTACATTCGCTGAAACAATTGCCGATACATCAAACTCACCATAAATCAACGCTTTCAATAATTCACCCAACTTTCTAATTTAGTTAAACTTTCACCAATATTAAGTTAAATATCAGATGAAAAAAGCAGGACTTCCCCGACAAAATGTTAAAAAAATGTAACAGTATTTTCGCTTTTAAAGAGAAAATTGCTTAAAAATGGTCGCTTCGACAGGCTCAGCGACCGGTCACTGAGCCTGT
>CAZNLA010000729.1:0-2158 GCA_964573385.1 uncultured bacterium | reverse complement strand
CACTTCGACAAGCTCAGTGACCGTGATTTCTACCGGTCACTGAGCCTGTCGAAGTTACCTTTATAAAGTTTTTGTATTACTCAGTGTAGTCTAAAAAATTAAAGCAAACCCGGGTTATGGGAATATCAACACAGATAAATAAATCGGGATAAAAATGAATAATAAATCATCAGCAAATTCGCCGAAACAATTATTGACATTAAATGAAATAGCCAAATATTGTAACGTCAGCAAATCTACAGTATCCCGGGCATTTAACAACGACCCGGAAATAAGTGTATCAACCCGGGAAAGAATTCTGGAAACCGCAAGAAAAGCCGGATATTCACCTTCGCAGCATGAATCAGCACGCCGATTAGCTTTGCAAAAATACGGTCGCAAAGTAATAAATCAGGTTATATCAACAATTTTCCCGCATTATTTTCATCAGGCACCATATTTCCTGCGCATTGCTAATGGTATTTTAGATGTCTTATCATCTGTTAATTATGCGGTTTTACAGATTTTGGCAAATGACAATTCTGCTAATATTCCAACTTTACCATCAATATTTTCCCGTGGTGAGGTTGATGGGGTAATTCTGGCCAGCCAAACGCCATCTCACTTATCCACACTACGTGAAGAACGGGGATTTGGTGACAGACCTATCGTAAGCGTAATACATGATATCCCCGGATGCGCCTCCATTCTCGCTGATGATTTTTCCGGTGGTTATTTATCCGCAAAACACCTGCTATCCCTGGGGCATCGTCATATTTTACATTTTTATGAAAATCTTGATGAATCAGTCTTTGGAAGACGTTATTCGGGAATGGTCCATGCCCTGCAAGAATGGAAACTGGACCCCAAAACCTATCTGCACCCATGTCATTATCACTGGATAGGCCCTATGGACCCCGCCCACGTATCAGAAAATCCGGATACATATCTGCATGGTTTGAATGCAGAATTATTCGAGAGAAATATTAAAGGATTTTTACAGGATTTAAATAATTCCCCGGAAATCACCGCCATTATTGCCACCAATGACATCAACGCTATGCAGATATGGCAGATACTTACAAATGCTAAATTATCTGTACCGGACAGATATAGCCTGATAGGATTTGACGATATAATAACTGATAATAACGTGGAAACCGAAAAAAAACTGACTTCAGTACGCATACCTTTGGAAGAAATAGGACGAAATGCCGCTAAACTGTTATTGAATATGCTGAATGATGAAACAATAGAAAACAGCAAAAACATCCTGCCGGTGGAGTTAATGGTGCGTGATACAACCAGTATGGTTAGGACCATAGGTTCTTAGGGGTTAGGGATTAGGTTCTTAGGGTTTAACCGTTAGCAAGCAAATCCATACATTTTACTAAGATCACTTTCTGGTAATAAAATCGAGTTAATCCGATTTCTACCGAATTCGAACGGTTTCAACCGATTTTAATAAAAATTAGTCACGGAGTGGTGGGATTATGCTTAATAACCGAAATCTTATCATGTTCTTTGGCGTTAGGATTAGTTTTATTTTTCTACATTAAAACTAATCCTGACATCCTCATAATGCTGGGTCAGACTGCGGCATACTATTGAACACATGTCATATATCGATGGATCGGTTATTTTATATACAGCACATGGCCCATTACGATGGCGTGAGACCATGCCTGCAGTTAATAATATCCCCAGGTGTTTGCTGACGTTTGACTGGGTGAAACCGGTAATGGTAATTAATTCAGTCACGTTCCGTTCGGAATCCATAAGTTCCTGCAACAATCGCAATCGGATAGGCTCTGATAATATTTTAAATCGTCGCGCCACCATTTCCAACGCCTCATCAGTCATTTTCTGTCTATCAGCCATTTTATTACCCTCTGGTTAATTATATCACACATATTACTAAATTGGAATATGTCAGTATGGTAACAAATTTCCTTGCTATCATAATAAACCCACTAAATTACGACAACTCCATTATAATTCCTTGACACATCATGTCACGCAAGAATACTATTTATAAAAAAAGAGCTTGTTATCAGTAATTCGCTGAAGTTGTCCTGATAATTCGCTGTTTATATGACTTTTACTAACAGAACTTTCGCTTAGGGTCACTTCGACAGGCTCAGTGACCGGTCGCTGAGCCTGTCGAAGCGACCATTTT
>CAZNLA010000728.1:0-2161 GCA_964573385.1 uncultured bacterium | reverse complement strand
CTGAAAACTGAAAACGCGTTATTTTTTTGTTAGGTGATCACATTATATTTATACAATGCGTATGAAAATTTATGGGGTAATGTTATTACTACATTTTCATCAGCAATAAAATCTGCACCATCACCCATTATATATTTAAATTCAATTTTCCTGCCATTAACGGCATATAGTTTAAATTTAAAATCTGGTTTCTCATTATATTCGCGGTAAACTGCCAGATAACCGTATCCGGCATTAATAGACTGGAAACCTGTCCATTGTGTGCCGTCGGGTTCATTGCCGATTGGTAATATCATTCCGTTATGGATATCATGCTGGTATTTTCTATATATTTTTATCTCTGGTGCTAATTCGGTAATCAAATTTCCCATTTGTTGCGCTTCAAACCATCCCAGTGGTTGTGCCATCATGGTGACAGCAAATGCATAGGTAACTGGAATTTCCGCCGGTCGCAACGGGTCATTTGCGTTATATTTATCGTTGTTTCTTAAGATATTTAAAAATTCCATTTGCAATAACTGAGATGGAACATATTTTGCTAATTGCCATAAATTACGTAATGTCCAATGTGGATAATAATTGCCCCAATCAGTATAGCGATTTTCAATGAATAAATTGCCATATTCAGTACCGGTGTGGTATCCCCAACGCCTGCCACTGGTAACATCAAGGTTAAATCGCACTTCACCATTTGATTCGGCAACAACCCGGTTAAAGATATTACGCAGATTTATGTCGGCTACTGCATCCGGCATTACCACGCCATCTATTTTAAATACGCGAATGCCGTATTTTTTATGTAAATCAATTAAAATCTGTGCGTCTTTCTGCCAATTCGCGTAACTGTCGTCTTTGCTGGGGTTAAACCACAACCCCAAATCTATGCCATTTTCACGGGCAAATTGTATCGCCGGTTGTAATCCCTGTGGAAACCTATCCGGATGTGGCATCCAGTAGTCATCTCTTTCATTCCAGATATTTTCCAGCGATCCACCGGCAGACGCGCTATTTGATGATTGACCATTTTGCCACCCATCATCCAATTGCAGATGTGATACTCCCAACTTTGCGCAATTTTCTATTTCCTTTATAATAAACTCTTCGCAGATTCGGCTGTCCTGCCCCCTGTCACCCCAGGTATTAACCAGCACCATATCATCACGTAGAGCGTCAAATCGTCTGTTAGCCAATTGATATTGCCGCAGGGATACCAGTAAATCATCTTCACTGTCACCGACACCTGTTACTACGCTATACCCGCGTCGCCATTCATTTTCAACGATATCGGTATTGTTCAATCCAATTCCAACGGTTGTTATTTCTGACCGGGAAACCATGAAATCCGCGCCACAATGTGCCAACTGGACATCACTGCATGGCGATTCTTTTAAGATGAATAATGAACTGCCGGTTAATGTTTCTGTTGCTAATAGAATATTGCCATCATATCTGTTTGTCGAATTATACGGAATAAATGATTCCTCGCGCACAAGGTTATTGCGCAAATCGGTAATATCACGAAATGATACGGCTTTGCATTTAAGGTGCAGAAGGTCGAACTTAAATGATTCAATATGGGGTGCAGTAATGTTGATACCAACTATCTGCCATGGATTTTCAATATTTTTTTTGTCAGCATCTCTGATTATCCCGGATACCCATGGTTTAATCGCGATTCCGCGCAAATATATCTCTGATTTTATCGCAGGAGATCCATCGAATAATCTGTATATTCTGCATATCTGTAGGGTGCCAGTGTCGCAGGTAATCTGTACCGCCAGGTGTTTTTCGCATACAGTAGTTTCTTCAACTTCATATATTTTGTATTCACCATTTACAGCATCTTCGGCAATCCCGGGGAAATTAGCGTCAGGCTTGTCATTTTTTAAATCCCATATTTTACCGGAAGATAAATCTGTCATGGATACAGAGCGCGGATTGCCGTTATTGTAATCAAAAACACGTTCAATCCTGCCGGTAGACATAGTTAAAATGCCATTTAAAATCGTTGCGTTAGCTTTCATGTTAAATAACTTAAGCGGATTAGTGTAAATTCCTGCAAAGTTTATTTTTTAGAGTTATGGAATAGGGATTATGGAATAGGTGTTAGGCCGTTAGCAACTAAATCCATACAGAAAAAGTCAGGATTTTAGGTAGAACT
>CAZNLA010000727.1:0-2163 GCA_964573385.1 uncultured bacterium | reverse complement strand
ACCACTAACCACTAACCACTAACCACTAACCACTAACCACTAACCACTAACCACTGTACACCGAACACTAAAAACTAACTAAAAACTACACTTGCAGGAATAATATGGCAATTACAGAAATACTTTACATGAGGTGATTTTAATGTCTTATGATATCCTTAATGGCATCTCCCCTGATGAATTTACTCAAATTATTCGATCCTGTTTTGGCTCACCCGCGCTACCATACCTTACTGATGATTTGCGGAGGAAACGTGTTATAAAATATGCGTTTGAAAATGGCATAGCAGACCGTTTAAAATCGGCAATTAACCCTACCAGTCCGGTGTTGGCATCACCCCGCAGTGCGTATCGCGAATACGACCGCAGTGGTAACCGGCAGATTGCTGATGCCATATTCATGGAACGAATGAGATTGATTTCTGATGTAGCGTTAGGTTGTTATATCGGATTTGATTATAAAGATTACCTGCAGGATTTAATTTGGGCAGAATGTGAGACAACATGGTGGGTGATGACCGCGCACCAGGGATGCGAACCGCTGGATTTATGGTCTACCAGCAAGGCACTGACATTAAGCAATATTCTGGTGATGTTAGATGCATATTTGGATGATGAGGTGAAACAACGGACCCGGCACGAGATTCAACGGCGAATATTGGATCCGTATTTATCACCGGATACCGGGGATTTGGGGTGGAGAAAATGTACCAATAACTGGAACGCGGTATGCCACGCCGGGGTGGGGATAGCATCCATGCATTTGGAGAAAGATGTCGATAAATTAGCCGCGACCATGCGACAGATAATCCTTGATTTGCCTAATTTTATTGATGGATTCACTGATGATGGTGGGTGCACAGAAGGCCCGAGTTATTGGGATTATGGTTTTGGCTGGTATCTTAAATTGGCGGAAGCCATGTATCACTTTACTGCCGGCAAAATTAATATAATGCAGGGAGAAAAGATACGGCGTATTTGTGAATACCCGTTTGCTGTTAATATAAATGATGGTACCTATTTAACTTTTGCGGATGCCAGTTCAATTTATATACCGGTTGCCACCGCCAGTAGAATTAATTTATTCACAGAATTACCGGAAATTTACAGTTTGTGCCAATTTGATAATGGCAAATTATACATGGATAGCATTGATGATTTGTTGCTGTATGATGGGCGTGATGCCGCGCCGGTTAATGATGAAAAAAATTATTATCTGCCATCACTTGCTATTGCTAAATTTAAAACAGATGATATTACCCTTGGTGCGAAAGCTGGTGATAATGATGAACACCATAACCATAACGATATCGGGACATTTATTTATAATTCGGCAAATATTAATTTTATAACAGACCTGGGACACCCCATATACACCGCCCGCACCTTTAGCCCACACAGATACGAAAGCATATTTACCAATTCGTTTGGCCATAATGTGCCGGTAATAAATGGTGAAATGCAAAAAGCCGGTAAAGAATACCGTGGAACAATGACCATAAGCGAAACAGAAGGCGTAGAAAAAGTAATCGAAATAGATATGACGGCAGCATATGGCATAAAAACATTGAATAAGTTTAACAGAAAATTGCGTCTTACCAATTATGGCATTTTATACATAACAGACTATTTTGTTTTTGACGATTACCCCACCTCGCTGGAAGAAGGATTTATAACAGAACAATACCCGGTTGTTACCGATCACGGCACCGTCATGATATTATCCCCCCACGCATCCGTCGAATTATCCGCGCTATGCCCGGGTAATTTTTTTGTGACCGAACTTACAGATGCCAAAAAAGAGAACCCCCGCAACACAGACATCTTCCGCATATCATTCATCCCGTTTGAATTATATAAAACGATAGAATGTAACTTTGTAGTGTTTCCTGCTTGATTTTTGTGTGGGTATATTGTCTGAACCATGATTCACATGATTAAAGGATTTCCCCGAGTTTTCATATAATTTAGCCACAGAGTGACACAACCCAATGTATCGCGAGCATCCTGCTCGTAAATCCCCGGGCAGGATGCCCGGGATACATTAGGTCGTTAACAATCAAATTTGTATAAAAAAGTTAGGATTTAAAATTTAGCATTCATATAATCAAACTCCCCCTGTCACTGCGGTGACATCCCCCTCAAGGAGGGGGACATAAAAAG
>CAZNLA010000726.1:0-2172 GCA_964573385.1 uncultured bacterium | reverse complement strand
AGTGACAGTGTTATCGGCATGCAGTCTTGGCAGGATGTACCGGCAGGGAAATATGGCAGAGTTCGCGCGGTTAAAGACCAGTTGATTTTGAATAATAAACCTGTTAAGTTTTGGGGAGTTAACCAATGTTATAATAGTGGATGCGCACCTGATAAAACTACTGCTGATAAACGTGCTGCATTATATGCTAAATATGGCATAAACTCGGTGCGGTTACACAAATATGCGTGTGGTCCGGGTTGGGAAGGAATACAGTCGCAAAATAGCTGCACTACTTTTGATAAAGCCGGACTTGACCGCATGGATTATTTTGTTGCCGCATTAAAAAAACAGGGGATTTATGTGAAATTATCGCCGGTTTTCATGGTAAAGCCAGGATTTGATGACAGTGAAGATTTACCTTTTATAAAAGAGTTTGGATTTATTGATGATACTCCCGGTGCACGTGTAACGTGTCCACATGGCAGTATCTATTTATCAACTGAGATACAGGATTTACTAATAAAACAGACGACAAATCTATTGCAACACAAAAACCCTTACACGGGTTTAACCTATGCTGAAGACCCCGGTGTATTGGTGATAGAGTTGTTTAATGAAGATAGCGCTTTGTTTTTCGGAACTCTTGGTATATTGCAAAAAATACCAACACTTCGTAAACGCGCAGGTGAAGAGTTTACTGACTGGTTAATTAAAAAATATGGCAATGAAGAGGAATTAATCAAAGCATGGGGTACCGGTGGTTTAAACAGCATGACAAATGAAGGGTTTAAAAATGAGAGTGTGACGGCGCGTACCATTATTCCCGGTGGAAACCCCTGGTTTTATGATCCAGACCAGTTAGAAGGCTCCCAGAAGCCAAAGAAAGCACGTCTGCATGACACCATGCTATTCCTGTATGAAAAGCAAAACCAATTTTACAAACGTTATGTTGACGCGTTACGTGCTGCAGGTTATGAAGGCGAAGTTTTATCATCTAATTGGATAGCAGGACGTGCTTATAGTCATTATTACAATTTGCATTCTGATTCTCTGGTCGGCATGATAGACCGTCACAATTATTATGGTGATGCCGGTAGCATGTTGCAAAACGCAGGTTCTTTCTTATTATCATCCGGTTTACAACAGGTTTCAGACCGACCATTTATGTTGTCAGAATGGGCAGAAGTATTTCCTAATGAATGGGGTGTTGAGGCGCCTGCCATAATTGGTGCGTATGGTATGGGTTTGCAGGATTGGGATGTATCATTTTATTTTCAGAATTCAGATGAAGGAACTTTTAGTAATCTCATTGGTGGAAAGCAATGGGATGCTGTATCTCCACAGGTATTAGGTGCATTCCCTGCAATAGCCCGTCAGGTTCGTCGTATGGATGTACATGCCGCAACTATGGTAGCACCACGTTATGTAAACATACCATCGTTATATGATGAAAAATTGGGATTTGATGATCAGGGGAAACAAACTGGTGACTTTAAAGAACTTGATTCGGCAACAGTACCTGCAAAATCACTCGCAGTAGCACGTTGTACAATTGAGTTTACTAAAGATTTTAAAGTTACGCCTGATTTTGACTTTAAAAAATATAAAAAAGGCGATGCTTTAACATCATCAACCGGAGAGTTGAATTGGTATGAGGGGAAGACACAGTTTAGTGGATATTTCACCATAAATACAAAAGCCACCAAAGCGGTGGTGGGATTTGCAGAAGGAAAAACGTTGAAATTAGGTGATGTAACTATAACACCCGGAAACAGATTCTCCGCAATTTATATTACCGCGATAATGCCGAATGAAGATATTCAAAATGGTAAACGTCTGTTAATTACTGCTGTCGCCCGTGCCCGTAATACTGATATGAAGTTTAATGAAGGCACTTTGCTGGTAGTCGGAAAGGCACCTGTATTAATGGAGCCGGTTAAGGCAGATATTGTAATGGGCAAAATAGATAATTTCACCGTTTATGTATGTGACCAGGCAGGTAAACGTACAGATGTAACTATTCCGGTAAAAGATGGTAAGTTTACCATTGATAGCACGGTAACGAAAACATTGTATTACGAGATAGTTGTGAATTGAAAGAAATGGAAGTAGTAAAGGTACAATGATTAATATTTTGGTGGGCGAGGGGGGACTTGAACCCCCAATCCGTGAGGAACCAGATCCTAAGTC
>CAZNLA010000725.1:0-2176 GCA_964573385.1 uncultured bacterium | reverse complement strand
TATGCCATATGAAGCAGTTAACCATATGCGACCGGCAGGAAAATTTATCGAAACCAATCTGGTCGCTCCATTGGGTCTGGCATTTGATTCCCTGGGGAAATTATGGGTGGCGGAAGCAGAAGGGTCATGCCGTCGCGTCACCACCTGGACATCGGATGAAAAAGGTTACGGTCTGAGCCAGCAATACTGGGGTGGGTCAGATTACGGCGCCATGGGTGGTTTCCCCATTACATTTGACGCGACGCGATTTATTGCTCATGGGACTGAGTTTTTGCTGGACCCAAAACCGCAACCGACAATACGGCCAACACAGGAAAAAGCGTTGATTTTCCACCCGGAACTTGCACATGGACAACGCGGATTGATTTACAAACTTAATAATCACGAATACGCGGTGACAACGCCGGGGTATAATGGCGCCAGCGGATTTATGATTGCCAAACGTAATAACAACGGCGTCTTTACAGCATGTGTAAAAGTATCATTTGGAAATAGAAAACTTAAAAATGGTCAGTGGATTCCCGTACCCGGCCAAACATGGATTGACCGCAATGATAACAGCATTGAAGACCCGGAAGAGATAACACTAGGGTTCAATGATATCGGCGCATATTGGTCATCCGGATGGACACGTCCCGACCTGACGATAATTACCAACAGCCTGCACATTTACCGACCACTGGGTTTCACCGCCAGTGGCGTGCCGTTGTATGATTTCACCAAACCGGAGACCCCAAAGAACACTATCAAACTTACCCCGGTGGAACAGGGTTCCACCGGCACAGTTATAATGGACAACGCTGGCAATATATCCGACGGTATAAGTTTTAACACCATTGCCGGCAAGTATGGCAAATACCCCAACCGGTTTGGCCGACACGACGCGCCTGCCGCCCAACGCGGCGTGCTGATTGCGCCTTTCCGCACCAATGGTGTAATTGAAGATGTGCCAAATGTTGGCGCCATAACTGCCCTTGGCGGTGATAGAGGCGAATGGTTCCTGATGACAATGGACGGGTTATATCTATCCAGCATTCTGCAGGATTCAAAAGGCGATATTACCATGGACGAAACATTCACCGGCCAGGAAAGTTTTGGCGGTTTCCTTTGGAAAGATGAAAAAGGCAGAATTCTCGTCCAACTTGGCGGGCCATCATACCTTATAATGCAAATAAAAGGGTTAGAAACCACTCGCAAACAGATACTGCCACTGGATGTGGATCAACAACAGATAGATAAAGGACATGCCATTGCAGACATGCGCAAAAATACCGGCAATGCCGAACCCACAGAACTGACAATTGCCAAAATAGCAAAGTTACCAACTGAACCGGTGGCGGTAGACCTGGCAAAAGACCAACCTATGCTGCCCGGGGCAACCGATGTAATGGTAACAATGGCCGGCAACGCGCAAAACTGGTTCAGAACATCACTTGCCCACGATGGCAAAGACCTGGCAGTTATGTGGCAGGTTACTGATACCAGTCCATGGATAAACGGTTCTACCCGATTCACCCACGCCTTTATCGGCGGCGATTGTGTCGATGTAAAACTTGATATCCCCGGACGCGGCCCGGTGCGATTGTTAGTAGCACCATTAAATGGCAAAAACACCGTCATATATTCTCAGGCAAAGATAATACAACAAGCGCATCCGGTGACATATATGGTGGGCAACAACCCGGCCAACGCCACTAATCTTGATTTAGTAACAATCCTCGGAACTGCTACCGCAGTATCAAAAACCGGTGCAAACGGCTATAGCGTGCTATTACGCGTGCCATTTGCAGACATCGGCCTTAACCCTGCTGACACAAAAACCATAAAAGGCATCATAGGCGTAATCTACTCCGACCCACTGGGCACCAACCGTGTAGCCCGCATGTACTGGTTCGATAAAGCAACAGACCTTGTCTCCGACGTGCCAACCGAAGCACGGCTAAACCCGGAAAAATGGGGAACAATACGGGTTAAAGGGGAATAGGGATTAGGTTTTAGGGGTTAGGTTATAGGTTTTAGGTTTTAGGGGTTAGGAACCAAATCCGTACAAAAAGTCAGGATTTTTTATAAAGGTAACTTAACTGTTCTCGAATAAAATCGATTTCGACTGGTTTCAACCGAGTTTCAACCGAGTTCTACCGAGTTCAATATATCTTATAGCCACGGAGTGGCGACA
>CAZNLA010000724.1:0-2177 GCA_964573385.1 uncultured bacterium | reverse complement strand
AAATAAAAATATCCTGAAAATCATTGATTTTTAGGATCTATGGGATTACTGTGATTTTAATGCCAATTCGCGTTCCATTACATCAGGCAGTAATTCAGCCGTCATCATATCTTCTACCATCTGCGCGAATTTTATATTGTTATCCTCATTTTCTATATCGATACTTATATTGTTAACCCTTAAAGTTTCTTTTATATCAGTAATTTTCATACCATTACGATATATTGCTGCTAATAAAGGTGGATTAACTTTTGACAATACCGGCAAGGTTAATAAATGACCTTTTTTAATCATCTTTTTCAATTCAGACGCAATCCGCTTTTCTGTCCAATGCTGATACTTGCTTATTTTATGCGGATTCAATCCTGCGGACTTTAACGCGTCATCCCAGGACGCAAATCGGCCTGCATGCATAACTGCCGCCGCTAAAGCAGGATCCAAACTATGCGACACATTACTCCACGATAAATCCTCACCGGCATCATATAATTCTATAATGCGGTCGATTATCTGCTGTTTGTTCCATCGGCGATTTTTACGAATAAGATCGTAATTTAATCCTGACGCCACAATTGCCGTTTTCCATGTTCCAAACATACGCTCACCAGCTTTTAACAAACCAGGTATTCGTCCTAAAGAACCGGAATAACTTAAATCATTACCTGCACGGTATTCCGCCTGTATTTCACGGATTACCGATTGCTCACTCCAACGCTTTTCCAGCATCATGCCTTCTACCTCCAAGGTATAAGTAATGAACATAATTTGTTCATTTCAAACAAAATACACCACTTTATAACAATTTCATATACGTAAATTTCGTATATTTAATTTATTTTTATCGCAAAACAGCAATTTTTATTGTTTTTTAATGGATTTGTACAAATTACTGTGTAGTATCAATTTGCAAATTGAATATCCGGTTGCAACTACATGTACACTTCTTCCAGCATCCACTCTAATTCCTGCGCGTTAAAACATAATTTATACGCGTTACCGCCTGCAGTGACGGCAAAGTAATACAATCTGATACTGCCATTGCGGCCTGCCCATTTCTGGTTAACCATATCCACCTGATATGTGCGTCCGGCCCAGCGAAATGCCCGCGGTAAAACCTGCCCCTGCATAAAAACCGCGTATACATCAACTGACTCGTGCACCCTTGATTGACTCATAATTAATTCCCCCCTTTACGGATGCAGAGCATCTTTATCATCCACTGCATATCTTTTGCGCAAAGCATTTACCGGTCCTCCGCGCGGAATATCGTCATTGCATTTAAAATGTGCCGCCGGTGCCACCGTCAATTCGCCATACTTATCATTCACCGCATCCATCATCTGCTGCAATCGTTGTTTCTTCACCCTGTCCTCAACCAGCGATAATTGCATATCGCCCCGGCACAACCCGCTAACACAAACGCTTACCCGGCGAATAGGACGCGGCAAACCGTATACTGGCATAAATCGCTGCGCCTCCGCGTAAATTTCCATGGTGCTGTCAACTGCGTGTGGCATAGTATGCCTGCCACCGATGCCGCCCGGGTCATCCTGAAAACTTATCCACATATGAAATGTCTTTGCCATAAATCCTTTTGACCGCAATCGCCGTCCCACCCGTTCACATAACCGCATCAATACCCCGTCAACCTCGGCCCGGTTATATACCGGTCTTTCCATCGTCTGGGTATGCCCAATTGACTTTTCATCTTCCTGTTGATGGTATGGCGTAACCGGCGATAAATCCATACCGCGCCCCCACAACCAGTACAAATTCCCCAGTACGCCGAACTCGCGTACCAGCAATTCCCGCGGGAAACGCCCTAACTGTTCAACGGTATACACCCCCAAACGATTAAGACGTTTCAAAACCCGTGGTCCAATGCCACAGATATCTATCAGCGAAATACGTTTTACTAATTCCGGTATATCCTGTGGACGCACATGGGTTATTCCATCAGGTTTGTGAAAATGCGATACCAATTTCGCCAGCATTTTATTTGGCCCTATCCCAATGGAACATGTTACACCATCGCCCAACTCCATACGCAAATCGCGCTTTATATTCTGCGCCAATATATGCGGGTCTCCATAAACCTCTGCCAGGTCAGTCACATCCATAAATGCCTCATCAATGGAAAACGGTTCGACCAAATTGGTATAACTGGTCAATACCCG
>CAZNLA010000723.1:0-2196 GCA_964573385.1 uncultured bacterium | reverse complement strand
ATCCATTACCATGGCGATTGCTTAGATCAGAGCGTGTGTATAAGATATTACTATTGGAAGTTGCTCGATAAAGAAAGGCATCTTGCGTCGCGGCATGTGCGCCATCACCGGTCAATAGACTCTCTGATGGCGAAATAATATCACCAATGGATACTCCGGCCCACCTGTTATTATAAACATATCCATTGGGTATTTGTCTGCCGGCTGTTGGACACACTAATACACCAGGCTCTACTTTTATATCGCTCCAAATGGATGATGTGCCAGGCAATGATTCCTCATGATCCTGGGTATACATTTGTATGCTGGCGGCAATCTGACGTTGATTGCTGGTACAGGTAGTCTGCCGTGCCTTTTCACGCGCACGGGCAAATACTGGAAATAGAATCGCGGCGAGAATAGCAATAATGGCTATCACGACCAGCAATTCGATGAGTGTGAAACCTTTTTGATTAGTTTTCATGTTTTTCTCCTTTCGTTTTCAAAGCCGTAAAATTAAGCTTTCAATGATTGTAAATCACATTTCATTGATATGCAAGAGGAATTTATATAAATTTTACGCAAACTTATTGCGTAAATAATGCATATGCATTCCTACTTAATATCGCTCAACAAATGAACGTGTGAATTATTATAACACCAAGAAATTAGGGGTCAGACGTAAAATTACCATTCCCTACCCAAATTCACCTACCCTAATTATACTAACATGCTATCGAATTATTAATTAGCAAACCATACCAAAACAAAAAAAACGACTGCTTTTGCCGTCGGTTTAAAGTAAGAGTGGCTCCAAGGTAGGACTTGAACCTACGACAAGCGGATTAACAGTCCGTTGCTCTGCCAACTGAGCTACTCGGGAATATACTTATTTTTATCTAATCATAAAATTATTACACAGAATATATAAGCGGGACAGCACTCATACTACCCCGCTTAATTTATCGTTATATAGTAAATATTATGATGCGAAAGACATAAACATACCAAAGTAGCAATTGCCGCCTGTTCCAGGACCAAAATTGAAAGTAACAGGTGTATTCGGTACCAATGGCAAAGTGACAGTGTAAATCGTCATCAGGTCGGCTGTGGAAGTCATGGTTGATCCGTTAGAAAGTGTGAGAGTTTTCGCTGTGCTACCACTACCGAAAGTAAGGGAATTGCATGGAAATGTAAAAGTTGCGCCTCCAGAAGATACTGAATTGAGACGCCGGAGAATGATGGCGACTTTTCGCGCGGTGTTGGCGGTAACATTAGGGGTGAGTGTCACTGTGCCGGCTGGATTACCCCCAGTCCCATTACCATTGCCATTCATCAGATTTCTCGCCCAAAAAACCGAATTCACTTGTGGATTAGTTGTCTGTGCACCGTTTCCCGGAAACGTGGTAGGATATAGTGGTGGAGTACGTGTATCCCAATAAACAGATGCGATTTGATTTCCGTTCGCAGCGCTTAATGTTTCAGTTGGAGTTGCGGATAACCATACCGGACGCGTTCCCAGCAGATAAACATCACTGGCCAATGCTCCGACACCGCTCAATAAATTATTACCTAATCCCCATGTAGGTAAAGCTTGTTGAAAAGCAAACTCAGCATAAGTCGCTCCCCAATTCACACCAGCAAATGTTCCTCTTTTTACAATTTCAATCCATGTAGGTATTCCAAGAACAACCATACCATCCTTATTCATAACAGAGACATGCCCATCAGCAAAACAAGTGATTAGCTTACCACTATGTCGTTCATCAAATTGCCGGGCATCAGATATTATATTAGCACCATATCCGGTATTAGTATTTGCCTGTGCATCAGCAAAAAGAAAAGTATCAACCGGAGACTCTATTGAACCAATTGACATAGTAGCAACTCCGTTGTGATATCCATAACCTATAGGAAAGTTTTTTCCTGCAGTTGGACAAATTAATACTCCCGGTTCAACATCAATATCTGACCAGACAGTTCCGGAACCCGGCAATGTTTCTTCATGATCCTGCGCATACATCAGTATACTTGCGCCAATTTGTCTCTGGTTACTTATACATGTTGATTGTCGTGCTTTTTCCCTGGCACGGGCAAATACCGGAAATAGAATCGCGGCAAGGATAGCAATAATGGCTATTACGACCAACAATTCGATGAGTGTGAAACCTTTTTGATTAGTTTTCATGTTTTTCTCCTTTCGTTTAAAGACTTAAA
>CAZNLA010000722.1:0-2197 GCA_964573385.1 uncultured bacterium | reverse complement strand
CGCTGGCATTGGTGATGGAACAGACCGAGTTGATGATTGCCATGTATGAGGAACCTGATGCGATTCACGCCGCGTTGGACTCCATAACTACGACATTAATTGAATATCACAAAAGATTTCTTAAAGAAACAGGCGGTGGTAAAGTTATCGGCAGCATTTGGCCCTATACATTTTTACCGGAAGATTTGGGAGCGTCGTTGACCCAGGATATGATGCCTTTGCTCAGTCCTGATATTTACCGTGAATTTGAGATTCCCTGTCTGCGTCGTATCGCCGACGCGTTTGGCGGGTTACAGATTCATTGTTGCGGCAGTTATGCACAACATCTGCCAGCATTAAAAGAATCAGGTATAAAAATACGTAGTCTGGAGTTCCATTATCCATTCACACCGTTTAAAGAAATCCATCGTCTATTTGGTGATGACATAATATATATCCCATTTCTCTTTGGCGAGAACAAAGATTATCCGGATTATGTTGATTTTGCCTCAGATTTATTAAAACAGGGAACCCCAGAAACCCGTTTCTGGTTCGCCAGTGCGCAGGGGTGGGTGAATGACAAAGCGTTGCGTGAATTAATTGTCAGATAAAGGTATTATTATGAAATCTTCCTTATCATTATCAGAATCATTCGAAGAAAAAACTGTACCAGCTAATTGGCATACAAAAAATGCCGGTGAATTGCATATTTCGACATGTCATTTTAAAGATGGCCGGCAATCGTTGGAGTGGAAATGGGGTGTCAGTGGAAAATTAGTATGTGATGGCCTTTCACTACCTGTTCCGGAATACCCGCAGGCCGGGATTAGTGGTTGGGTTTACAATGAAAATCCTGTGGATGATAAATTGACATTTTGCTTTGGCTCTGAAGATGATTTAGAGACGGGAAATCCGCGATATATATTTAGATTCGGCTTGAATTATACCGGATGGCGAATGTTCCAGGTGCAGTTTGAAGCAGAAGCAAAAAGAGAGATATCTGGTGGTAATATTGAAAAAATGGAAATTATCCCGCCAGTATCCAAACAATCAGGCTGTATTTATTTTGATAATATTATCATTTCACCGAATATGACTTCTCAACGCAGTGCGGATTATCAAGTTCCTGAATATGTGGGAGACAGGGGTCATTGGTGCCAGCATTGGCCGTTGTATTATTCCGGGCAGCGTCCGAGTCTGCCATTGCCGGAGGTGGTGACAGAAGAACAGCAACATGATTTTGCTGTAATTCTTGCGCGTTATCACAAATGGTTGTTTGGTGACCAGCCGGATTTGACCCGTCCGGTGTTACGGGGTGGTGCTGAGCAGTTTCAGGACTATATTCGTCGAGGTAGGTCAGAACTTGAGGAACTTGGTATTGTCAGGGATGAGCAGGGACGCATCATCGGGCCAGGTTTGGTAAAGAACTTTGGAAGTCCCACCAGTTTTAAACACATGTTTTATGACATTCTCATGCCATTGGTGTACGATTATAAGGTTAATGGCAATGAGAGCGCGTGTCAGATGGTGCTGGAGTTGTTCGATTACATCCACGACCAGGGTTGGGCTGAAGGTAGCGGGTTGGGGGAGATGTGGTTGCTCCCCCTTGGTTTCGCGCCTTATTGCCATGCAGTTGCCTTGATGCGGGATGAACTTCGCGCCACTGACCGGCTTGATACCGCGGTGCGCGCAGCATTCTGGTATCTGAGCTTTGGAAAGACTTTTACGCGATTTGATGAAGAATATGTTGAGACCAATGCCGATGCTTTGCGCAGTATTGTCTTTACCTCACTGGTGATGATTCTGGCTATGGATGAGACACCGCAAAAGGTGCAATATATGAATGGCTGGCTGGACTGGTATAATGACGCGTTAAAGATTTCACCACGTTTCACCGGATTGATTAAACCAGACGGACTTGGTTTTCATCATCAGGCGGTATATGCGGGTGCCTATGCTACAGAAGCTTATGAGTTCTGTTCGCTTATGGCCTGGTTGCTGCACGGCACCGTTTTCTCCGCTGCTCCGGAAAGTATTGCCAACCTGAAAAAAGCGTTGCTGACACAGGATATTCTCACTAATAAGTATGACATTCCATATACAGTAATGGGTCGTATGCCGCGTCCCGGTATCAGGATACTTTCAGCTTATGCCTATCTGGCACTTGCAGGCGAAACAATAGACGCGGACCAGGCAGGTATCTTTATGCGGTTATGGG
>CAZNLA010000721.1:0-2198 GCA_964573385.1 uncultured bacterium | reverse complement strand
ACTCCATCGCGAGTAAGGCAAGGATTCACAGAAAGCACGAGGCTAACTACACCTGACACTATTGCAGCAGCAGAAGAAGTCAAACCTATTTCTCCTGATGTTCCATTTCCGTTATTTGATATCACATCTGTACCAGGAGCAGTACAGAATATTTCCGGTCCATAATTACTTCCTTCTGCATTACTCCCAGATAGTTCATAATTCTCATTACAGGCACTTACTGCAATAACAGGGTCATAATTGGCAGGGAAATCTACTTCGCTATTATCATTTCCTGCGCTCGCTATAAAGATAATTTCAGGTGTAACCAGTTTTGCTAAATCAATTTGAGTTTTTATTTCACCTATACTACCGCTATATGCTGATTTTGAAGCATCCCAACTAAATGGCATATTAATAATTCTGGCACCGTGTTCAGCTGCATATTGAATAGCCAATGCTGTATACCCCATATCCGGATACCCGCCATCTTGGATAACAATCATCATTGGACTAATACCTTCCGATTCCACTACAGGATTATTGGTCCAACCACCGGCGATTCCGGCCATTTCTTTATTGTTGTTAGTTCGCGATGAAATAATAGAAGTTGTGCAAGTTCCATGTGTCCCATGCGGATGAGTATCTGGACTCCAATCAGCAATATTAATCCCTAATTGATTATCAGGAGGGAAATCTGGCACAGCATCCTGCCAATATGTTCCTGCGTCAAGTAATGCGGTTATTATGCTTGGATCTCCAGTTGTAATATCCCATGCTTTATTTAAATACAATCTTTGGTCAATAAGAACATTAGGAACACTATTAATAGGATCATCAGGATCGATTGGTCCAAAATACCATCCGAGATTTCTTTTAGGCCCCTTGGGATCATTAGGAAGATGTGATTCTGAACAATATTGTCCATAATAACTGAACATAGTTTTTTCTACACTACTTTCATTGTTAATATCAAGAACAGATTCAATAAAATCTACATCATTCAAAAGCGTTAATACATAATGTCCAGCACATAATTTTCCGGCTAGTCTGTAATTTGAATTTTGAAGTAATTTACTCAACCCAGTTTCTTCCTGCTTAGTCTTAAATATTACAAAAAGACAATGTTGATTAAATTGGAGTGTGTCATTTTCCGCTAATTCAAAATAGATACTTTCAATTTTTTCTAAGGTTCGTCCATTCACAAGATACTGCTCCTGCGCAAATAATTTCATATTACACAGCAATAGCATCATTATTGTCATTATTATACCTGCTAATCGCAAGTAAAACAGATTCACAAGTATTTTTTTCATAGATTTCATTTTTAGATTAATAATTAAGAGAAGTCCGAATTTCAATTCAAGCAATTATCAATTGTTACGATTTGTTTCAGAACCAACAATCACCTTTTAATTGTCACCTTCTTTGCCCTGCCAACTTGCCTTCGGCATAATAATCTGATTTTATTATTCCAATCATAATCCCATATCTCAAACGCTTGGTGCGTTCCATCCTGTCCTGTAGATTTCATTTTACGAATATTATTGCACCCTAATACCTCCTTTCGCTACAAATAAGTGATTGAAATATTGACATAAATATTACACAGATTTTAAACACTCTATATTTACCAGCTAATTAAAAATTAGGTATAGTTTTAAATAATCCGAACTGGAAGAGAGGTAGCCTGTCAATTAATGATTGTAGCAGGCGGGTCAGGTGGAGTCAACTGTAAGTGCTTGTAGTACAACTGTCAGCAAACCAGTTTGAGTAGTTTAATTTGTATTTCTTATATGTAATACCAGGAAATTAATAATCCCTATCCCGGTCGTCGTATGTTTTGGCAATAAAATTACCGCGTTGAGGAGGGGTACGACGACAAAATGTCCTGATATTGGTGTAAAAAAAATAATGATTGAATAAAATCAAGCGAATATACATTAACTTTTCCGGATTGATACTGTAACCTATAAAATAATGAACTTCCCTCTTGAGAGCAGTTGCGTATTATTGGAAACTATTTCATTTTCATTGCAAGTGGCGAAGCACAAAACCCTAATGAGATAAGAATAATCAATATAAATAACTGTTAATGAGCAAGCGATTTCCTGTCTGTGACCGTAAAAATTACTCCACCAACACGAGCGATCCGGTCTGTGAGAAAGTTTCACCTGTGAATGAGCTATATTGTAACCTATAAAAATAAATTCCCGAAG
>CAZNLA010000720.1:0-2201 GCA_964573385.1 uncultured bacterium | reverse complement strand
CATAACTGCCCACGGTTGAATCTGACTGAACAACCCACCATTCTCTTTTTGTCCCGGGTTAAATAAAACAGCGCGTACAACCTTATGACTTTCTTTTATATATGGTGGCCAGCATAACATTATTCCATGTTCTGTTGCCAGTAGCTTGTTAACTGATTCCAACGATTTCTCAGATTGCTCAACAGTAGCAGCACCGCTTATTATCGCCCAACTCTGGGTATTCAGGAATATTTTACCTTCTTCACATTCATTGGAACCTAAAACAGTACCATCGTCTCTGAATGCGCGTTTAAACCATTCTCCATCCCATGAACATTTTTGAATCTTATTATCTAAAATCACTAATTCATCATTTGCCCATTTCTCTTCAAGTGTATTATTTAATAAAGATGCAATGCTGGCATACACATTTAGTCCTAATCTCAATTGAAATGTTACAAATAGAGATTCACCTTCGAAACCTAATTTTAAACAATCATTCCAATCCGCGCGCAAACCACATGGCAAACCATTTGCTCCCGTTCGATTCAGGTTGAACTCTAATGCTCTTTTTAAATGTCCAAATACGGTTTCATTACCTTCATCACAAAATGGTAAAACTTTATGATAAAAGTTAACATCTCCCGTCTCTGCAACATAATTAGGAATAGCATTAAATAACCATAAACAGTCATCACTACGATAATCATCATTCTTTGTTGGTGGCATATTTCCGGGATTATGTGAATATGGTTTAATCTCTGGCATTGCGCCACCGGTTGAATTTTGGCCGGTTAACATTAATTCAATTCTATCTCTTACTTCATCGGGAATGGCATGTGTAACACCCATCAGGTCCTGCACTGTGTCTCTATAACCCAATGCGTCACGGCCTTCTCCGGTATATATCAGACTACATGATCTGCTCCAGTTGAAGGTCATAAGGCAATTATAAGCATTCCAAACGTTTACCATGTGATTGAAGTTTTTATCCGGAGATTTAACTGTGAAAAATCCTAACTTTGAATGGCACCATTCTTTAAGTTTTATTAATTCTTCATTTGCTTTAGCAATTGTACCATATTCAGTTTTAACTTTAACTCCTTCAACTGCTGCTTTCCCTATACCCATGATTACTAAGAACTCTCTTGACTCACCGGGTTGTAATATTAATTTAGTTTGTAATGTTCCACATGCATTATCTCCGAAAGCTGTAGAATTTGTGCATTGACCATCTTCTACAGCAAGTGGGTTGTTATAGCTTCGATATGGTCCAATAAAGGCTTCACGGTCAAGTTCATATCCAGCAATTTCGGTTTCGGATAATGTGATCCAAGACCATCTCCCCTGATCGCCATTTGCGAAGTTTGTTTCATCTGCTGGTAAATTGCCTAAACTCGAGCATTCCGCAATATCGTTTTCCATCTTTGTTTTAACAATAAAACCACTGTATTGTAAATTAAAATGATCCTGAAAGAAGTTCCACTCACTAGAAAACTCGACATATGTAAAAACACTTAAATTTCTGGTTTTGTTACTGTTATTGGTAATTTTCACCATCCAATATTCAAAGTTTTGATTTAAAGGCACAAAATATGTGGTTTCAGATTCAATTTCATCATATTTGCTGTTGATGATTGTATATTGTGTGCCAAACCGGCATGTTGTCTGGTATTTATTTAATGGTTTACCAACTGGTTGCCAGGAACCACTCCAATAATCAGCATTATCATTATCACGAATGTATAGATACCGACCTGGTTGATCATAAGGGATTGCATTATGCCAAAAACGCAGAAATCTTCCATATGCGGGTGATCTGTAAAATGAATATCCACCGGCATTATTAGTTATAATGGAACCATAATTACGTGAACCACTATAGTTTATCCACCCTTTAGGTGTATCAGGTTTATCAATAATGTATTCTTTATTGTCATCATCAAAGTAACCGTAACGCATTTATTTCTCCAATTAAAGGTTTATTTAACAGCAGATAGTATACAATAATTGAATAAATTATTAAAGCGTTAAATTACAAAAGGGGTATAACATGAAAATAAATATGTCTCCGATAGTATTGGGTGTTGCTGATTTTGGGTCATCAATAAATGATGAATTGTCTTTCGCGTTAATGGATGAATTTATAAAGTTAGGTTGTAATAGTTTTGACACTGCTCATGTATAAGCAGAATGGTTGCCGTCTGGAAAAGGTAAAAGCG
>CAZNLA010000719.1:0-2208 GCA_964573385.1 uncultured bacterium | reverse complement strand
TTCTATCTCAAAGAGGAATGCCGGGGACGGCATTCCCTACAGAAAAAATAGATATTATCAGGTTTTGCAATTACCTGTATAATCTCTGTTAATCCAATCATCATCATGGAGTTTTTCATCATGTTGTCATCAATTCACCATGCCATATCTCAAACTATTATCCCTTTACTTCTTCTGTTGCTTGCGTTCACCGCATTAGGTCAGACAACGGTGCCGGAACAACCGTCAAAATCTCTGTTGCAAAACTCCTTCACAAAATTGTCAAAAGAGAAGAAACTGAAGATTGTGGTAATCGGAAATTCCGTATCGCATGGTGCGCCATTTGGTGAAAATCCCGTAAAAAATTACTCATATTATATGCTGAAATGGTTTGAAAAACAGTTCCCGGACGCGAAAATTGATATAAAAATGAGTATCATCTTCGCTATTGGCCCGGAAATCCAACTTTTCCGCATGGAAGATAAACTATTTATAGAGAAACCGGATTTAGTGGTGGTGGAGTTCGGCGCGGCAAACGGTGCCTGGGGAGATGGAGGACGCGAGATTACCGACCGCGCCACCGAAGGATATATCCGCAGATTGCGCTTTATGTTGCCAAATGCAGATTGCCTGATGAATATGGGCATATTTGCCACCATGCTGGATGATTATAAGAAAGATAAAACGCCTAATTCTGTCCTGTTTCAATATGCCATAGCCAAACATTATGACTGCGCGTTAGCCGATTCAGCAAAAGCAATTAAGGACCGCGTCATGGCGGGTGAAGCATGGGCCACCTACATGAACGATTTCATTCATCCATCACCTGCCGGGCACGAACTGCATGGCAAGGTAATAGCGGAAGAACTGGATAAAGAATACGCGTTATACCAGGCAACACCAGAAAAAGATCGCACAATACGTCCGCACACCTTCTCGCAAAAAACAATACACCCGGATTGCTGGCTTTTCCCACGCCTGACACCGGCATTATTTGCAGAAAATCTGCAGGATTTCCAAATTGCCGAAAACGGCCGGGTAAAATATATCGCCACATCAAAAGCCGGAGCAAGCGGAACCTTCACCGCAAACCGTGGCAAGGTGGTAGGCGTGTTAATGCATAGCCCGCAGAAACGCGGCAACCTGGAAGTGCGTCTGGATAATAACGGCGAATGGATACGCCTGTCACAAAAAAATGAACCACGTTTTACCGAAGAAGACGACCCCACCAACTACCTGCAACGCAACTTTTTTGCCGCCTATGGACTCCCCCTATACGCACAACACATAGATTTCCGCGTCTCCGCTAACCCGGAAGATAAAAACAACTACGAAGTCCACATAGCCGGTTTTCTGGTAATTGAACATAATGCCGAAATGATATTTGCACGACCTTAAAATGTGATGGTGGAAGAGAAAATGATAAGAGACCCGGAATACAGTTAGGAAATAATGTCCCTGGCATTCCTCTTTGAGATAGAAATTCCCTATTAACGGAATGCCGAAAACAGCATTTCCTACAATTCAGATAGGTTTTGCAATTTCCTCTAAATATCCGATAATTCATCTTAAACCACAATTTTCACCATTAAAAAATCCTGTAATCCCAAAATCCCCAAAATCGTGGTTTAGACAAAAATTTCACTCTTCACTCTTCAAAATTTCACTCTTCATCACGGTCCTGGAGAAGCGCACCGAAACCCGAAGTCGTCGCCGAAGTTGAGCGGGTAGATGCCATTGCGATAGGCGCCGCGAGCGTCGCCGCCGCTGTAGTACCACGAACCACCCCGCAGCACGCGGTAATTTCCTGTTACCGGTCCGGTAGGATTCTTCAACGGTGCATTCTTATAATAATCAGCACCATACCAATCCGCGCACCACTCCCACGCATTACCAGCCATATCCATTACACCATAAGGGCTGGCACCAGTTGGAAAACTGCCCACCGGATGGGTTCCAAACTTCGTATTGCCAGCACCAGAGTTCGCATAATTAGCACATTTAGTTTCATCCCAAGTATTCCCCCACGGGTAAATACGACCATCTCCACCACGCGCCGCTTTCTCCCACTGGGCCTCGGTAGGCAATATTGCACCTGCCCAGTCAGCGTATGCCTTCGCGTCATTCCAAGTAACTTTTACTATCGGATGAGTATCCTGCCAACCCCAATCAGGCGCATCCGGCATTTTCCTGCCTGTCGCCGTACAGAAATTACGGTACTGCGCAACC
>CAZNLA010000718.1:0-2217 GCA_964573385.1 uncultured bacterium | reverse complement strand
CCATCTCTTCGGCATCTTTGACTACTTTATGCGCGCCTTTAATCGCAGAGGATGCGATTAATTTACTCATTGTAATTCCCTCCGCTCTTTCATATCGTACAGTTTTCTTTCTTTTTTAGCGTTAATACCCAGTGCGTCGCGTTTGCTTTCAATATGGTCGATAATTATTTGCGCGCCTTTTATTGGGTCGGGTTCGTAGGTGAACTTTCCGCCTGTTAACTCTTCCATTTCACCATACATCAGTTTGGAAACATTTTCGCTGCCGTCAATGTACAGTGGATGTCCCAATACAACGTGCAGACCACTTGCGACGAAATAATGGCCGATTGCGACGGCTTTTTCGCTCATCCATTCCGGTGCGGCACCAGCAACCGGCAGGTCGGAAAGGTCATTACCCAGACCGCCTTCCAGCAATACATTGGTCGCTGCCAGCAGGATGCGGCTATTATCTACGCAGGAACCCATGTGGAGTACAGGAGGAATACCGACGGCTTCGCAAACTTCGCGAAGGGTGTCGCCAGCCATTTCTAACGCGGCTTCAGGCACTAACAGACCGGCTTTTGCGCAGGCAATAGCGGCACAACCGGTTTGCAGAACCAGGATATTATTTTTAATCAATTCGCGGGTTAATTTAATATGCGCTTCATCGGCACTGCTCTTCGGGTTGTTACAACCGACGATACCGACAACGCCACGGATACGGCCATCAATGATAGCATCGTTCAACGGACGGAAAGTACTGCGGAATCGTCCACCCAGCATATTGAAAATCGTTTCGTTGGAGAAACCCGCCACCAGATCCATCGATTCGTTGGGGATATGTACCCGGCTTTTATCGCGTAGGGCAAAATTGTCAATTGCTTCGCGGATGATATGGCAGGCATGCTCGTAACCTTCTTTAGCATCAAAGGTAATCTGTTCGGCATTGAAGGTCTGGGCAATCTCAGATGTGCTTATTAGTCTGGTGTGGTAGCATTTCATCACTTCTGCAAGCGAAGGCATAACGCACTGAACATCAACTACCATAACTTCAACAGCACCGGTGATAATTGCCAGTTCCTGTTGCAGGAAATTACCTGCTACCGGCAAACCGTGGCGCATTAGCACTTCGTTTGCGGTACAACAGATACCGGCAATGTTAATACCGGTGGCGCCTTTTTCCCGGGCATAGGCAAGCAATTCTTCATCCATTGACGCTACAGCCAACATTTCTGAAAGTGTAGGCTCGTGACCGTGAACAATTACGTTCACTTTTTCAGCCTTGATAACGCCAAGGTTAACAGTACTGCGCAGCGGTTTTGGGGTGCCAAATAAAATGTCGGAACAAGCGGTGGCAATAATGGAACCTACCCAACCGTCTGCAATACTGCACTTCAACCCGCCCATAATCAGGTGTTTGTAATTATGGTCAACACCCATGGTGGTACGGTGCATAATTTCTACTACAGAAGAGTCAATGCCGGTTGGCTGTATTTCCAGCTTTTCCCATACCTGTTGGCGTTTTTCCGGCGCCATTTTCAGGGTTGCATTCGGCTCTTCTCCCCAGGCGAACTGTGTGAAAAAGAATGTCGCCAAATCATCGGCAATTGCCAAATCATCACGGTCTTCTACTGGTATCTCAAAAGCCTTCGCTACTTCGTGTAATCTATGCGCGTCTTTAATTTTATATGACCCGCCTTTGCCACGCGCAACCATTCGCAGGGTTCTAACCAAATGGCGACCATGGTCAGAATGGGCTGCCGTACCGGCGGCGATTTCTCGCAGCAGGTTGCGGGCAACAATAGTGTCAACATCCGCACCACAAATACCATGCTTTGCCTTGGCGGTTATGCGACATGGACCCATGTGGCACAAACGGCAACATACGCCGGTGGTGCCAAACTTACATTGCGGTTGTTGAGCTTTAAAACGGTCAAATACCGTTTCAACACCTTCTAATTTTGCGAAATCGACCATTTTATTTGTAGCCGAATCCTGCGAAACGTTCCCACCGGGAACTTCTTTCTTTTCTTCTGACATTAGAGCCTAGCCTTTTGAGAATTAAAAATTAAAAATTAAAAATTAAAAATTATTATTCTCACCGTTAGTTTTTAACTGATTACAATATTAATATGGCTTTGTTTGTATCATTTAATACATTTAAACCATATTATTTTTTACCTTCATTTTTTTTTGATGTTTTGACAATACTAAATAAAATTTTCTGTATTTCAATAC
>CAZNLA010000717.1:0-2221 GCA_964573385.1 uncultured bacterium | reverse complement strand
TCAGTGACCGGTCGCTGAGCCTGTCGAAGCGACCATTTTTAAGCATATTTCTCTTTTACAGTGAAAGTCCTGTACAGAATAAACTTTTTTGACAAAACTGAGTAGTTACTTACATGCTGATTTATTGACTTGACCGGTTGCAATCCCTATAATCTATCGGGCAGATATGGTATAAACTTTCTGTTCGGAGGTTTTAATATATGGTTTCCCCTATTTTAATGTCAATTCGGGCTATACGCCGTTCATTAATAGAAATTGCAGCAGCAAGTAAAGAAGCACCGTCAGAAAATACTGTTAAACGCATGATGGAATTAGTGCCGCAGTTTAACAAAATTGATATAGACGATAAATTATTTAGCCAGTTATGGGGTGAAATGCAGATATTAATGATTGAGTGTTCGGGCAGATTAGAAGATTGCCAGCACTGGTCAAAGATACGTAATGCTGCTAATGTGGCAATGGTAGCGCTATTAAGAAGAAAAGAGTTAGAAGATTTACTGCCAGTATTTGCCCGCGACATATTCCCCAGATTAGCCAATGCTGTAAATTCCACCCGCAGTGTGCGTATGCAGGCTTGTATTGAAATTACTACCAAAATGCGCCAGTTATCGGGACGAAAAATTGCGGAAAAACATTCATGGCTTTTGAAACAGATTTCTGAAATGCAATACCCGCGTTTTGGCACGTCAGGATGGCGCGCACGTATGGGTGAAGATTTCAACTGGCGCCGTGCCACCTGTGTCGCCCAGGCAATTGTTGAATTTATAATTGAAAGCGGTTTGGAAAAATATCCACTGACAATTGGTTGTGATAGCCGCATAAATGCTGATAAAGTAGCCGCATTAGTTGCAGAAGTCGCGATATCCAACGGTTTAAATGTTCATCTGGCTTCGCGCGAAACCCCATCACCCGCATTAATTTATTACATTACAGAAAATATTGGTGTCGCCACCAATGCAGGTTTAATAAACTGCACACCATCACACAACCCGGTTAAAGACCCGGCTAAGCGCGCGTATGTTGGCACAGAATACCACGGAATACGTTACAACATGCCATATGGTAGCGTTGCCCCCAGTCGCGCGACAGACAGCATAGGACGACGTGCTATGGAATTGCTATTAATGGATGAAGTAGTTCCAAATGACAAAGCACGCGGACATGTGGTTATGTTTGATACTATTGATAAATATACAGACGCGGCCATTACCGACCTGAATATAAAAGTAAGTACCCCGGCAGGAAATGTTGACGCACTGGAATTAATGCGTTCTTTCTGGGGGTCATCAGACGCGATGGTAGTTATTGATGAAATGCATTCCGCGTCACGTGGATACCTGCGAAAAGTCTGCGAGAAGTTAGGAATTAATTATACTGTAATACATGGCGAAAAAGACCCACTACTGGGCGAGTTAATGTATGCCAACCCGGAGCTGCCACATATTCGACACTGCCAGAATAAGGTATGCGAACTGCGTGAAAAATATCCAAGAATAATAGGGTTGGGATTTGATACTGACAGTGACCGGTTTGGGGTGGTTGATGATAATGGCGATTATGTATTGATGAATAATATTCTTACCATGCTGGCAGATTATTTATTAACAGCAGCATATAATGGCCAACCCGGTTTTATTATCCGTAATATGGTTACCACACGCCTGCTTGACAGAGTGGCATCGCAAAACCGCGATAAAATAATACCGCCTGCAGATATTAATGCAATTGTCCCACATGCCGCAGCGACGTCTTATGAAGTTATGTTGGGTGAAGCAAAGTGCCAAAGTGGATTCCTGACACATGTTGTACCGGTAGGCTTTAAATTCATCGCTGATGTTATGATGAGTGGCTTGCAAAAGGTAACTGCTGATGGTGAAACTGACCCCAAAAAGATTCAGGCATCTTTTAAATCATGCCTCGGTAAATTAATGCTGGCCGGTGAAGAAAGTAACGGCATGACATCACGCAACCATACCCCGGATAAAGATGGATTGTGGGGTGCTTTGTTAACATTACAGATGTGCGCGGTATTAAATAAAACCCTGGGTAAACGTTGGCTTGAAATCATTGATAAATACGGTAAATTAGTATCTGTACGTCGTGACGTTGAGGCACCGGACGTCGCCAAAGAAGCATTGGTGAATACTTATCTGGACAGATACGCAGATATGACCAAAACCATGATTTTACAGGACCCGGATTTATGTTATCTTACTCCTGT
>CAZNLA010000716.1:0-2225 GCA_964573385.1 uncultured bacterium | reverse complement strand
TTTGTCACCCCGCGTACTATCCGTGTCAGGATGAATGCCCGTCCTATCACCGGGCCACAGCCACCATCAATTATGCTTGATGGCGAACCGGCAAGCAGTGACGCCTGGAAGTCCGCAAGTTGTGATGGGAAAATTATTTGGCAGGGACCGCATGGTTCGCTGACACTGGTAGAAAATCCATGGCGATTAGAGTTTCGCGATGAAACCGGCAGATTGCTGACTGATACCCGGCAAATGGGTGACACCAAGTGCCTGTCCAATACCACCAGTGTGCCATTTTCATTTATTCGCCGCAGTCGGGATATCGGCAGGCAATTCGCCGCCAGTTTCAGCCTGTCGCCGGACGAAAAGATTTTTGGCTGTGGCGAGTCATTCACCCGGCTTAATAAACGCGGACAAAAAGTAGTGTTATGGACCTGTGATGCCCACGGGGTGCAAACACCGGAGATGTATAAACCAATTCCGTTTTATCTCAGTAGTCGCGGATATGGTGTATTTGTTCATTCCAGCACCCCCATGACATTCGATTTTGGCAATGCTTACGATTCTACCACCACCCTTCACGTTGGCGATGATATGCTGGATTTATTTATATTCATCGGCAACCCCAAAGAAGTTCTCAGCGAATACACCGCGTTAACCGGACGCAGTCCGTTACCGCCATTATGGTCATTCGGGTTATGGATGAGTCGAATTACCTATAAATCTGAAGAAGAAACCCGCGATGTCGCGCGTTTATTGCGTGAACACCGCATCCCCTGTGATGTTATCCATATTGACACTGGTTGGTTTGAAACAGATTGGCGTTGTGATTACAAGTTTTCACCCAGTCGTTTTGATGACCCGGTGAAGATGATAGCAGACTTAAAAGAGATGGGATTGCGGGTTAGTTTGTGGCAATTACCATATTTCACCCCTACAAATCCGTTATACCGTGAAGCTATCGAAAATGGATATGTCGTAAAAAATAGTTCCGGCAGTGCGGATACTGAAGATGCCATCATCGATTTTTCCAATCCTGTAGCGGCGCAATGGTATAAAGATTTATTAGGCGCGTTGTTGAAGATAGGTGTCGGTGCGATAAAGGTTGACTTTGGCGAATCCGGACCACTGGAAGGCATTTACGCCTCCGGACGCACCGGATGGTACGAACATAACCTGTATCCATTACGTTACAATAAAGCCGCCGCAGAGGTGACGAAAGAAGTTACCGGTGAATCCATAATATGGGCACGAAGCGCGTGGGCAGGCAGTCAACGTTACCCAATACATTGGGGTGGTGATGCCGAAAATACAGATGGCGCCATGGCATCCAGTTTGCGAAGCGGGTTGTCATTCGGGCTGTGCGGATTCTCTTTCTGGAGCCATGACATCGGTGGGTTTGTACAGAAAAGTCCGGAAGCTATTTACCGTCGCTGGTTGCCATTTGGCATGTTGACATCTCACAGCCGATGTCACGGCGCACCGCCAAAAGAACCATGGAATTATAACGAGTCATTTACTGACGCTTTCAGACGCGCTACCGAATTAAAATATCGGTTAATGCCATACATTTATAATCAGGCGAAAATATGCAGTGAAAATGGTTGGCCAATGTTGCGCACACTGTTCTTTGAATATCCCTGTGACCAGACCAGTTGGCTTATTGAAGATGAATACCTTTTTGGCCAGGATATTCTGGTGGCACCATTGATGGAAGAAACAACTTCCCGCGGTGTTTATTGCCCACCCGGTTCTTGGGTGGATTACCAAACCGGGCAAAAATACGATGGCAGTCAATGGCATAATATAGAATCCGCGGAAATACCATGCATAATATTAATCCGCGCCGGTGCTGTGATTCCATTTATTCCGGTGGCACAATGCACTGACCAATTGGATTGGAATAAAGTAGAAGAAGTCAGATATTAAAAATAAACGAGTTTTCAGATGTGGTCATTTCGACAGTCTCAGTAACCGGTCGCTGAGTCTGTCGAAGCGACCACTTTTAAGCAAATTTCTCTTTGAAAACGAAATCCCTGTTTATATTAAATATAGAGTCGATGTCTACCAGGCTCAATCGATGTTATCAAATTATTTCAGTACATATTAGCCACAGAGTGGCGACATAATGAATAACCCCAGGCGCAAGCCTCACCCTTATACACATCTATAAAATCATTGCATTGATAATGATTTTGACTCCGTTAGGAGTCGGATGTTTATAGAAATAGCTTCAAAATAGA
>CAZNLA010000715.1:0-2229 GCA_964573385.1 uncultured bacterium | reverse complement strand
TGCCTGTGGTCACGATGGCCACGTTGCCATGTTACTTGGTGCGGCAACGGTGTTATCTGCAATGCGGCACGAATTGCCATGTAATGTAAGATTTGTTTTTCAACCGGGTGAGGAAATGCGTTGCGGTGGTAAAGAGTTGGTAAAACAAGGCGCGTGTAAAGATATTGATATGGTTTATGCTTTACATGGTTGGCCAGGTTTGCCGGTGGGTGCTGTCAGCAGTAAGCCCGGGGTAATGTTTGCCGCAGGTTCGATATTCAGCATTACTGTTAAAGGCAAGGGATGCCATGGTGCCATGCCGGAAAACGGCAAAAACCCGATACCAATAATTGCGAAAATCATTGATAAAATGCATGATTTGCATCAATTAATGAATGCGGTCGATGAGTCAGTTGTTACCGTTTCTTCTGTAAACGCCGGTTCATCACCTACTGTTATTCCGGATACCGCCATGCTGCAGGGGACAACCCGGTTTTTAAGCACCGAAAACGGTGAGAAGATGCATGAAAAAATAATTGAAATTATAAATGAAATTAAATGCCGGGAAAATGTTGAAATAGAATTAACATATTCAGATGAATATAATGTACCGGTTGTAAATTCTATCTCAGGTTATCAGCATGCTCGCGATATGGTTGATATATATATGCCGGCAAACAAGTGGATTGAAACAGAAAAACCGACCATGGGTATGGAGGATTTTGCGTTTTATCTGCAAAATCGCGAAGGTGCCATGTTGTGGCTTGGATTAGGTGAAAATTCCGCACCGTTGCATTCAACCAATTTTGATTTCAACGATGATGTGCTGGCAACGGGAATCCGCTTGTTGTGCTTACTGGCACTTGGGTATAAATCGATGATAAATTAGGCGTGACTAAATCTGAAAAATTAACTAATTTTAAGAGGCAATTGCAAAACCTGTCTGAATTGTAGGGAATGCCGTCCCCGGCATTCCGTACAGAAAAAATAGGTATAATTGGGTTTTGCAATTCCCTGTTTAAATATATTTTTATTAAAAACAGGACTATCGCTTTAGGTCACTTCGACAGGCTCAGTGACCGGTCGCTGAGCCTGTCGAAGCGACCTTTTTAAGCAAGATTACCCTTGTGAGCGAAAGTCCTAATTATAAATCCCGGAGATAAAAATTATGAATGTTGTTAAACAAGATACCCGTGATATTCCTGTGCGTGGTGAATATGATGTTATTGTTTGTGGTGGTGGTTTGGGTGGTGTTTCTGCAGCCATTGCCGCGGCGCGATCCGGGGCTAAAACATTGCTGATTGAACGCAACAGTTTCCCCGGTGGTGTTGCGACTGCTGGTATGTGTTGCAGTATTTTTAATTGCTATTACACTGGCACCGAACCGCGCCAGTTGTGTACCACCGGTATCGCAGTTGAAATTGCTGATAAACTTGCTGATGCTATGGGGTATGGTGCTAAATGGCACAAACATAAAGGCCATATTATTTATGACATTGAAATAGGAAAATTGGTTTTGCAGAATTTAGTTATGGATTCCGGTGCGGAGATGTTGCTTTCTGTATTAACCGTTGGTGTTATTGTTGAAAACGATACAGTATGTGGGGTAATAGTTGAATCTAAAAATGGTTGCGAGGCAATCCGCGCGGGTGTAGTGGTAGATGCCACTGGTGATGCTGATATCGCCGCTTTTGCCGGTGTCCCTTTGAATATCTGCATGAATGGTATCCACAGTCTGTGTTTTCGGTTAGGAAATGTTGATGTTCCCGCTTTTGTAGATTACTTTCGTCAGAATCCAACCGAGTTTCCTGAATATATGGATGTTGACTGGTCATTATCCGAAGCGTTGTCGCAATACGATGAATGCGGAACTTTTCTTTTCCCCCATGGTGGCGGCATGCAGATGGACGCATTTAAGCAGGCAAAAGCCAGTGGAGAATTACCGGAAACAGTAGGGATACAGGATAACACAGACGCATGCCAGATGCACGCGATGCGCCAGACCGGGGTAGTGCATGTTATCACCGGATTTACCCATTTTAATGGCTTGGATGCGGTGAAAATTAGTGACAGCATTACAGACGGCAGACGTATGGCATTCATAGTTGCGGATGTATATAAAAAATATCTCCCGGGTTTCGCTAATTCTTTTGTGGTAGGTACCGCGGTTAATCTGGGGGTGCGGGCATCACGATATATTGAAGGTGATTTTGTATTATCAGACGAAATGTTGCAGGCAGGGGTACGACA
>CAZNLA010000714.1:0-2231 GCA_964573385.1 uncultured bacterium | reverse complement strand
ATTGAAGCGGTTGAGGCAATAGGTTGCAAGGTTGTGGCGGTGTTAGCATTAGTTGACCGTATGGAAGGTGCACGAGAAGCACTGGAAAACCGCGGATATAAATTGATATCGCTATTTACTGTACGCGACTTAGGCATTGAAGCGTAAATCCTCTTATACAACCATAACTGTAAGGTAGTCAATGGCAAAGATGAATCGAAGAGAAAGAATATTAACAGCATTAAATGGTGGCATACCAGATAGACCACCAATAGCTTTTGATTCCCATGGCAATACCATGACACCGGTATATGAATATTATGGCGCGGTGGATAAGAATGATTTATATCTAAAAACAGGCATCGACGGGTTTAGCGTGTGGGAATGGAATGCTGTTATGGGGCTATACACCGGCGCAAAAAAGTTTTCTGCAGATGGCACAGAACTTGATTTTTGGGGTAATTCTTCACAGCATAATTTCGGTTTATTTTCATGTGATAGCATTGATGATTTAATCACCCACCAATGGCCTCGAACAGAAGATTTCGATTTCTCGCATATTCATGCTAAATCATCAGATATAAAAGCAAAAGATATGGTAGTATCCGCCGGGCACATCGGATTGGGTTACCAAATACATAATATGTTGCGTGGTAACGAAAAAGCGTTATTTGATGTAACTGATGAAGAATATATGCAGGTTTATATTGAGAAAATAACTGCATTTACCTGTGACTATATTGAGAAACTGTTAATCGCTGGCAAAGGCGCAATTGAAGTTGTGCGTGCTGATGACGATATCGGTACAATGGATAGATTAATGATAAGTCCGCAGATGTGGAGAAGATATTATAAACCGGCATGGAAAAAAGCATTCGATATAGTTCATGCTTACGGTGCAAAGATATGGTTTCATTCCTGTGGATATATTTGGCCATTACTGGAAGATTTAATTGAAATAGGTGTGGATTGTTGGAACCCATTCCCGGATTATGTGCTTGATAATGACCATAGTCGCCTGAAGGATTTCCGCAAAGGACGCCTGGCACTTGACGGTGGTGTAAGCCACCTGACCCTGGTACATAAAAAGCCCGCCGATGTCCGTGACGCCATCCTTCGGGTATTAGATACTTTTGCGCCGGATGGCGGGTTATTAATAGGACCATCACAAGTGTTTACCGAAGATATGCCGACAGAGAATATAATTGCTTTTTTTGATACAGTATTAGAGAGTTAGTTTTTTTAGTTCTCAGTTTTCGGTTTTCAGTGTGTAGTGATAATATAGAAAAGTTGTGGTTATGAGTGAACTTAAACGAAAGTTATGCAATACGATTGTTTTTTCAGATGACTATATTGCTGAAAACAGAAAAAACTTCCAGTTTATTTAGTTCATGATAATTATCAATGCTTTTTCTTTAAGTTCTCAAGATGAGTTTTTGTTTTTTCTGAGGTGGTAGCACCCATCGACTGCAGTTGTCTTTTTAAAGATATTATTTGGTTCATATCTAATTTTATTTCTTTGTATTCTTTAATTTTTCTTATCATTTCCTGTGGAAAATATACTCCATCTGGTTTCCCTTTAGGAAATTTAACTTCGGCAGTAAAACAAATCATGGGAATCATCACTGCTTCTTTTACTCCGAGTTTTTCCGCAAGGAATTTTGTGTGTTTATAATTTTGCCGTAATGGATTCTGGAATTGACGTTTCATTTTGCCGGCGATCTGCGTCCATTGCGCATCTTTTACCTGACCAAACACCAGTCCCTGAAAAGATTTAGTTTCAATAACAAATATTCCTTTTGTTGATATTACAATATGGTCTATCTGTGTCGAATCTCCATCAATAATCAATGTCAGGTTATTCCATACCTCGTATGTTTCACCTATTTGATTTAATAACAAACTTATCGCGAATTCTCCTAATTGCCCTTTGCCTTTCCTGGATTTGATATAATTGATAAAAAATTTAAATGCTATGATTGTTATAAAAATAATAACAATGGAAATAATTTGTTTTCCCATTACAATTTCTTCCTTCTAAATCGTGATTATGTAAGGTTTTTAAAACGTCTCTTTAAGTAATAAAATACTTAAAACCGTAAACTGAAAACCCACCCTGTTTTACAACCCATATAAACTTTTAAAATATTGTTCTATTACCTGGCGTTCCGTGTCAGAGATTGCCCGGTTGAAGAATACCATTTCTGCTATATGTCCTCTAATTGGTGCTGAATCGCCTCCCATACCCATGG
>CAZNLA010000713.1:0-2237 GCA_964573385.1 uncultured bacterium | reverse complement strand
AATTAAATGATGGGCATAAATGAATTAGAAAGATGGGGTTTACCGAATACTTACTCTATTTATTCTGTACGGAATGCCGTCCTCGGCATTCCTCTTTGATATAGAAACTCTCTATTTTCGGAATGCCGGGGACGGCATTCCCTACAATTCAGACAGGTTTTGCAATTGCCTCTTTAATTCACATATTTTTCGCAGAAAAATCAATTTATTCTGTTATTTAGCTAAAAAACCGATAACAAAGAGTGAAATGACTATAGATAATATCCACGCCCTGGTTACAATAGTCGTTTCTTTCCAGTCACACTTTTCGAGGTGATGATGATATGGACTCATCTTAAATACTCTTTTACCGGTAGTTTTAAATGAAATAACCTGAATTATTACTGAGAACATCTCTATCATAAATACCAGGCAAATAAATACCATTAACAATTCAATCTTCAGCATAATGGCAACCCCTGCAATCACCGCGCCAATTGCTAAAGAACCGGTATCACCCATAAATACTGATGCCGGATTACAATTAAACACCAAAAAAGCAAGTGATGCTGCCACCAGGCATGCTAATATAACAGCACTGGCCTCGTTTGCAAATGAATATTGTAATGTGACAGCAATAAAAATAGGCGATAACATGCTGAAAACAGTAGTACCCGCAGCAAGTCCATCCAGACCATCAGTTAAATTTGAAGCGTTACTAAATGCGGTGATGAATAATATTGCAAACGGCCAATAAAACCACCCAAGGTTTACATTTGCGCCAAAAAAATCAATACTGGTATTTAACCCACCCATTAAAAAATGAATACCTGCTAAGAAAGCGATTGAAAATACAAATTGTAAAATCAATTTTTCTCTTGCCCGTAATCCCAATGATCTTCCCTGTTTTATTTTTTTCCAGTCATCTATTAACCCTATTGACGCGTGGGTAACAAATATACCTGTTAATAACAAAACAGGAATAGTTATTGCCGGGGTTTTATATATAGCGGCGATTATGCCAATGATAACAGCAATAACAATCGCAACCCCACCCATAGTAGGTGTGCCAGCTTTTTTGTTGTGAGACGTAGGCCCTTCCTCGCGAATTCGCTGGCCATATTTTTTATACTGAAGAAATTTTATCAAAGGCGGTAATATAAGCACCGCAACAATGAAAGATGTCACTGCCGGAATAAGCAGTGTTAAAATATAGTTGTGCATTTTATGGTACCTGTGCTGTAATTAAAGTGTGACGTGACCATAAATATTATAGCAGTAAAATGGAAAATAAAACAAATAATATTATAAATGCATAAAAAATATAGGAAGTCGGTCGATAAACCGAAGGATTATTCAGAGAGAGACTACTAAATCAATATTTTGGTGTATCTACCTCTTGACAACTTAATCTACTACCAGTACTATTTCTCAATATAGCAAGACTTACGCGTATTATAGTTATAAGCGTGCCCTTATCACGTCACACAGAAAGAAAATCGAAGTCAGGACATTTTTTACGCCGGAGGATTGTGATAAATACTCTGAATATCAAACGAAGATAACAACAAAGGAGGTAACTGATATATTGCCAGCAAACCCATACCGGTCGCCCTTGTGGTTCTCAAACACTTTTCGATAATCTCTAATTATTACTTCAAAGAGATGCTAAACCACAAAAAATAGGCCTAAAATCGAATTTAAAGGAAGTAAATAATAGACCAATTGGAATGAAGTAGTCTGTCGCCAATACGGTTTACTTAACATTGAAAAGTTTTAATAAAACGATGGTATTACAATGAAACAGCAATTTTTATTTTGATTAAGTAAACAGTATTGAGTCTGTCGCCGAATTTACACCAAGCATCTTGCCTGCCCTTTGTATTAATTAAAGTGGAATTAACAAAATATAAAACTTGCAGTCCTTGTTTATGATATATTCTCTGGTTTATGCATAAATATAAATTGACAACTAAATACCATAATGCTAACATTTAGTTATATTGAATAGATAATGAATCACTATAAGGATAAAATGATGTCAACAGACCTTGTAAAATCGAATACACCGGAAGAGGTTGAACTTGAGAAGAAAAAGGCAGAGTTAGAACGACTTTCAGATATTCTCACTGAAAAGGAACTTAGCCTTGAAGAAATAAAAATCTCCGTTATGCATTTTCAGCATCGCTATTATTCAAAAGTCGGTTGCAAATATGTTGAACTCGATGAAATACTGGCGCAAATTGCGGAGTTAAAAG
>CAZNLA010000712.1:0-2238 GCA_964573385.1 uncultured bacterium | reverse complement strand
CGCCCTTGCATTTACATGCCATGTTATTTGCCCTCGATTTATCGCCTTTACAGCGTTTATTTATAAACTCGTTTTTCTTGTCAGTAACCTGACTACAAACGGTTTCATTGAGAATAATTGTGATTTTACTGTAATGGGGCACAGTAAAAACACAAAATAGCCCGCAAAAAGATAGCATACCATATATCTAATGTCAATACTAAAATGGCTACTTATCGAAAATTTAGTAATTATTTATTTAACTTCTTCATTCATACTTCCCATTCGATACCCATCTATATCCACAGATACATGTTTAAATCCTAATTCGTGTAACTTTGATGCAATTTCCTGACGAAATTCTGATGATATTACCACCGGAATATCTTCCGGTAATACTTCAATCCTCGCTGAATCATTATGTATTCTAACCCTGACCAGGCTGATTCCTTTTGCATGCAATATATTTTCCGCTATTTCAATTCTATGCAAAGCCTCTTCTGTTATGCGCATACCTGTTGCTAAACGTGTCGCGAGACATGCTTCCGAAACTGCATCCCAGGTAATTAAACCTCGTTTTTGTGATAAATATCTTATTTCTTCTTTTGTTATACCATATTTTTTCAGTGGTGATACAACGCCTAACTCTTTAATTGCCTTTTCTCCAGGTCTGTAATCATTAATATCATCTGCGTTAGTACCATCCATTACTATATTGTAACCACGTTTTCTTACTTCAGATATCAATGCTGCAAATCGTGCTTTTTTGCAATGATAACATCGCATATTATCATTAACCAGAAAATCTTCATTATCAAACTCAACAGGTGCTAATTCCAATAACCCGATATTTAAATCTTTAGCAATATTACGGGCACGACTAATATCTGCTTCTGACATTGAAGGAGATATTACTGTTGCTGCCAGTACATTTTCCGCACCTAATACATCCACTGCTAAAGAAAGCAGATAAGCGCTATCAGTGCCACCAGAATATCCAATAGCGACTTTTTCATATTGTTTCAATAAATTAGACAACCACTCAATTCTGAGTGGTAATGTATCAAAACTCATCTCCCATCCTTTATTATAATTAATCCTGCAGTAGCATATTCAGATTTATCTTTTTCACGAATAACCCGGTATCGCATTTGCGCGCCATCCGCACTATCATCAGGCACTATCCATGACCATGACGCATCTGGTTCAATCCCTTCAGGAAATACAGTAAGTGAAGAAAGAACATCATCGTCATCCCCAACAATGTGGATATATTCACCGGTATCATTTTTAAATACTAATATAGAACTTGTGGTAACAGTTGGTTGTATCGGTAAAACCTCGCCGCCTATTGAAATTGACAAAGTAGTTGTATCAACTGATATCCCTGATATAAAATCAATTTTCTTAACAGCAAGATTCCCACGATTATCTTTAACTGTCATAACCAGACGGTGCTGACCCGCGGGTATTGGCTTTGCCGGGTCAATCGCAATATATGCATATCCGGTTTTCTCATCTATGGATATATTTCTTGAAAAATCTGTACGATCGAATATCAAGGAGATGGTATCACGGGCAACCCCCACCCCTTCATCGTCAATAACTGCACCCAGGTAACTTACCGGAGTATCTTTTATTATTCCATTCTTATTAATATCCGGTCGGATGCCAGAAAAAACAGGAGGGTCGAGATCAAATGCCCCTGCGGATAACTTGAAAATATTTCCATCTGATGAAGCAAATAACAAAGAATCCTTATGAATAGCCGGCATCATTATTGATAAGTTAGCGGAAGCAGGTGATCCATCACGGCAACGAATCCGATAATTCCATACCATATTCATTGATAATTTATCATAAATAGCAATTACGCCATATTGCATACGCACTAATAAATTATTGCCAAATATCACTGAGGCGGATGTTGCGGCTAATGGTAATCGGAATGCGCCATCAGTTTCAGTTTCAACAGATTTTTTCCACTTATTTTGTCCGGTATTGATATCTTTACAATAAATACGTCCGTCATTAGCAGTAATATATAATGCCTGGTCATCCATAGCAATTGTCGAATAAGCACCATTTACTACAGTTTCCCATTTAATCGGTTTCTGATTATCATATGGATTAATCGCAATTACACGATTTCCGGATGTAAGTATCACTATTTTCCCATCTGATACCATCTGGTTTTCAAAACGTGGCATTCCATCAATTTCTGCTGACCATTTTTGAATACCATTTTCAATACGGGAC
>CAZNLA010000711.1:0-2252 GCA_964573385.1 uncultured bacterium | reverse complement strand
CAATACAGTTTTTATGGATGAATACAATACGTAATTGCGCCGTGATAATGGTAAGCAAACAGGATTTGCAACTGGCAGATATTTTTAATGGCGTATTACATGACAATAACAATGAATGTGTCACCGCATTAATATTTCCAGGTATTAATTGTGATTTTTTAAATCATCTTGTTGCTTTACCGGAAGAGTTACAGGGATGCGCAAGTTTAATAATACCACGTGAGATTACTATTGAAGAATATGAATTATTAGCAGAATACGCGGCATGGGAAATTGCGTCAAAAGAAAACTCGAAAATTAACAGTACGTTGGAGAGTAAGACTATAAAGAGGTGCCTGGAACGTGCTAATGAAATGCGATTACCTGCAATTATGACAATAGCAAGTTTATATATAGAAGGTAAATGGATTACAAAAAATAGAACTGTTGAATTAGCATCAGGAGCAGAAAGCTTAAAAGAGATATTTACCGGTTTGTTTGCCGATGGATTGATGTCACGATTTGCAGGTTCAGTTAAATACGCGCCTGCAGGTGATCCACCCCGGATGATTGCGCGACAACTGCATCAATTTGTAATAGATTCCGGTGGAGTTTCTGTATCATCATCTACATTGATGCACTATACCAGGATTTATTTACTACCAACCGGGATAGTTATAGAAAACGAAAATGGATTTATTCTGCGTGAACCTGCGGAAGAAATAGTTCAAATGATGTATACATTTGCTGCAAATGTTGTAACTGTAAAGGAGATGATTATTATGATGCATAAAGCACCTTTTGGACTACCCGGAGAATTATCGTCATTAATTATCCATGCGGCGATAAGAACTGGAACATTTGCCGGTTACGATTCATTTATGCGACAGATTGACCCGCTTACACCATTATCAAAATCAGATACACTTGCATTCGTTGGGATAATGCCGAATCTGTCTCCACAATATAAATTACATTTAAAAGATTTATGCGATGCCGCAGATATTAGTGAATTATCAATTTTTGCATTGCGCCGCTATTTAGAAAAAAGTAAGTTGGCAGTTGATGATTTTGACAATTTTATTACAAATTGGTGCAACGCAACTGATACCTTGCCATGGATATGGCAAAAATCTTTGGATGCTATAAATGTTCTGAAATTAATAAATATTGAAGCTGATGATACAGTTTTGATAGATATGTTGAATGCTGCAGGGGATGCAGAGTTTGTATTGAAAATTAAAAATATCACTAAAGCTTTGGAAAAACAAACTTTTCTAGTTGAAATTAACCGGGTATTACATCTTGCTTATAATGGGATTGCCCTGATCAGAATTAATGAATTAAAACATATTATGGTTAGTGGTGATGACGCAATTTCGAGAATTGATGAAATAATTAAGCTAATAAATGAAATCGAAGCATTAATACAGCAGGAATATAGTTTATGGCATGAATCGATATTCGGGCAGAATAAAGTAGCAGAATTAAAAGAAATTTTTGATAGTGAATATTTCCGGTTTTCTCGTCGCCTATCGTTAATTCATACTGATTGGCCAGCAGAAATTTATACTCCACCTGCGATATTAGCACAGGCACGCGAGAAATATTGTCCGGGTGGCCTGTTGCATGACTTTGTTTGTCCGCGTTGTAAATTACTTCTGAACTCAGCGTCACCGATGCCATCACCGGAAGAAGCAAAACAGGCGGCGACAGATGCGCTTGATGTTGCTGCAAAATATCTCCTTAATTCTGAATGGGCAGATAACCTGCGTGAAAGAATGAAACGCGCAAGTGAACCTATTAAAGAAAAAATAACACATTTGCTGGCATGGAGTCAGGGAGAGAAAGAGTTTAATATAGATTTACTCGATGATAATATTATTAATTGGTTAAATAATACAAGTCAACCTGTTTCCAAACGCAATACGGATTCACTTAAATTTCAATTGATTGAGCATGATATGACCCATAAAGAAGCGAAATTAACTATTAATCGATGGCTTGATCCCATTGGAAATCTGAATGATGAATCAGTGATAACCTTTGAGTGAAGTTTATGGCAAAATAGATATATTAAAGGCAATTACAATACGTTTGGTTATGCAATTGCCTTTTAATATTTTTTCTATTTCGAGATTTTTCTTAAGTGATTAAAACCATTTTCAACAACATATTTTTAATTGGTGAAGTTCTGATATCATTTTGTCAAATTAATAAGGTAAGTATTCGGTAAACCCCATCTTTCTAATTCATTTATGCCCATCATTTAA
>CAZNLA010000710.1:0-2261 GCA_964573385.1 uncultured bacterium | reverse complement strand
TCAGCGACCGGTCACTGAGCCTGTCGAAGTGACCTTAAGCGAAAGTCCTGATTAAAATTCATTTTTCAGGAAATCACGGATGTTTATATGTTTTATTCCATCCTGACTCATATCAATCTCATCGAGCATTGAAACAATATATTTGGGGTAATTGTCACCTATCTTGTAAAAAGGTGCCATTTCCCGTTGGATGGTATCTGTACTAGCCATAACATAGGTAACCTGAACATAAATTTTCTCACTGCGTCTTTCAGCAACAAAATCAATCTCTTTACCGGATATTGTACCAGTAGTCACTTTGTACCCACGGCGTAACAATTCCATATAAACAATATTTTCAAGTGTTTTTTCTATATCCCGTTGGTTGTTTCCATAAATAGCTTCACGTATTCCATGGTCTGTTAAATATATTTTTTCATTAGTTTTAAGTATTTGCCTGCTAACTAAATTTTCTTTCTGCACTTTATGGAAAAAATATGCATTTTCACAAGCGTTTATATAGTTATAAATTGTTTCCGGTGCAGTTTTTCGTTGTTCATTTTTAAAGTAGTCAGAAATACTTTTTGCTGAGAAGATAGATCCTATATTTGAAATAACAAATTTGATAATTCTTACCATCAGGTCAACATCACGTATATTATTTCTTTGAATCACATCTTTTAATATCACGGAATTATAAATATCAGTTAAGTATTGTAAAGATTCATCTTCATTGTATCCGAAATTAAAAAGAAATGGCATTCCTCCGTATTTTACATACTTCAGGAAAATCTCATTCTCGTTTATTATTTCATGCTGACTTTTATACATATCTATCAATTCCATGAAAGAAAATGGATAAATACTGATTTCAACATATCTGCCCGCCAGGTAGGTTGCCAGTTCTCCTGATAACAGTTTCGCATTTGACCCGGTTATGTATATATCAACATCAAAATCTACCATTAACGCGTTTATACATTTTTCCCAACCTTCAACTTCCTGAACTTCATCCAGTAGTATATATTTTTTTTCTGTGGTTGATTGGATATTCTCTGAGATATAGTTAAAAAGTAATTCATAACTATTAATTCTGATATTTTTTGCCGATTCAAAATTTAAATAAATAAATTGTTCTTCTTTAACTCCTGTAGAAATCAAATCGTCTTTTATCAATTTAAGCATAACTGATTTACCACTTCGGCGCATACCAGTAAGCACTTTAACAAGTTTCTTATTAAAAAATGGGCGTATTTTCCCCAGATATAATTCTCGTTTTATCATTATCATCACCTCACATTCAAATGATTCAACCTGATTATACAACAGTTATAACTTAAAAACAATGATAAAATTACAAATTTTACAGTTATAACTTAAAAAAATCTTAAAATTAACTTTTTTACAGTTATAACTGTAAATTTTCTTAATAATATCAAATTTATCTAACCAAAAGAAACACAAAGTTTAGCACTGAGTAATACAAAATTTTAATCCTGGCGGTAAAGAGATAGTCACTGCAAAGGGGAGCCGGGCTGCGACCCTGTTCCAAACTGTGACCAATCTTGAAAGCTATCTACATATTGTAACCGAATGAGGGTATTGCATAACCAGATAAGACAGACACTATCATGGCTTCGCCACTCGGTGTCAGTCCCTGATTGAAGTTCTAATTTTTAATTTTGCATTTTTAATTTTTAATTACAAAACCCTCTGTGAAATATTTTTAACTTAATTGTTTACCACGCAGGCCAAAAGGACGCTTTGTAAAATGGGCTTTCATTAAATGCTGACTTATAAGTTACGAATGATAGGGTGGCGACGGATTCGCTGGCTTTTCCGGTGGTGAAATAGGCATACAGGTTGCGGTGGAATGGCCATGTGCATGTTTGCGGATATACTGTCGGGAATTTTGTTACCTCTGATGTTGGGAATGTGACGGTATTTGATGGGATGATTTCAATCGCGAGGATATCCACTTTTCTTAAGTCGGCAAACGCGGCAGATACTATGCCGATGCCCAAGGTGTCATTAGCAACCTTATCTACAATTTCCCAATCATTTCTGCAGTAAATACCGCGAAATGTTTCGGCATCGCTTTTGTTGCCTTTGATAGTTCTGCTTAGATAACCAGTCTGGTTTACCATTCCACCATCTTTATAATATGTCCCAAATCCGCCTTCTTTTATAGGCGCGGCAATTGTTTTCCGCGACCTGTCGGTTTTATTCTGCAGGTATAACTGCCAATTATTTTTATCGTTAATTTCATAACCATTCGACTT
>CAZNLA010000709.1:0-2270 GCA_964573385.1 uncultured bacterium | reverse complement strand
TGTCCGGGTCGGACTTTCACCGACTAAAACCACCAAGTTTCTCTTGGCGCACGTTATCAGATTTCATGGACGCAGGACATTTTAAAACATCTTTATCAACCTTAACATCATTCCAAAAAGAACTTGCCGGTGGTAATGATTCTTCGTGGTCCTGTACATACATCATTGCGGAAGAGGCAATCTGCCGTTGATTGCTGGTACATGTTGTCTGATGCGCTTTTGCCCTGGCCTTTGAAAATACCGGGAACAGAATAGCGGCTAAAATTGCAATAATAGCTATCACTACCAGCAATTCAATAAGGGTAAACCCCCGATTACATCGCATAATTTCCTCCTTTGGTTATTGTTATCTTTATTAAAATTAAATGACAACAATTATCTTTTTAAATACTATCATTAATAATATTAAGAATCAAGCACATTTCTATGATATTTTGTGCGTTTTATTTGATTTTTTGAAATATTTTTATAAAATGAAGTATATCAAACAATTCTAATTCTGCATTTTTTCTTGAAAAAATAACATAAATATAACAGGCAATGACAAAACTTATGTAACCTAACCAAAATAAATTGAACAAGTTTTCAGTTATGGTCACTAATCTTGTCGAAGTGACCTTTATAAAGGTTCAGTAAAAATACTAACTTTTTTGTACGGATTTTTTACGAACAGAATGCTCGCAATACTTTGATTTTTACTATCATCCGTTATAAAATTGAATATTTAAAAAAATAAGAGTATCATAATAAAAATAGTTTATTCCGGCATATTTACAAGGAGAGACTCACAAATGAAAAGAGAATCACAAAACAGACAAGGCTTCACCCTGATAGAATTACTGGTGGTAATTGCCATTATTGCCATCCTCGCCGCCATCATGTTTCCGGTATTTTCCCGTGCGCGGGAGAAAGCACGCCAGTCAACCTGTATCAGCAACCAACGACAACTTGCGGCGAGATGTATGATGTATGCGCAGGACCATGAGGAAACTTTACCGCCTATTGCTACGGTGTGGCAGGCTATGAAGGTAGATAAAGGCGTGTTAATATGCCCAACCGCCGGGAAAAACCTGAATATTGGTTATATTTATAACACTACAATTTCAGATGCTGGTTTGGGTGATGCAATACTGATACCCGACCCAACTACTAAATGGATGACATCTGATGGAATTAATGACAAGGTAGAATTACGGCATAGCGGTAAAGCTATTTACAGTTATGTTGACGGCCATGTTTCATTTGGGGTGATAACAGTTGTAACACCTAAAATGATTTATTCATGGGGTGGAAACTGGTGGGGTGAAATAGGAGACGGCATCAATCAGCAAAGATTAACACCAGTAAAAGTTTCTGCCCCTACAGGATTCATTGCTATTACAGAGGGGGAGTATTTAAGTTTGGCTGTTAATGAAGACGGCACCATTTGGACTTGGGGTTATAATTCAAAAGGTCAACTTGGAGATGGTACAACAACTACCAATCGTTCAACACCAGCACAAATATCCGTTCTATCAGAAATGATTTCTGTCGCAGCAGGTATGTATCACGGTCTGGCGTTGAAATCAGATGGTACCGTCTGGGCTTGGGGATATAATAATGATGGTGAATTGGGAGATGGTACTACTATTCAGCGAAACACACCTGTCCAGGTTTCTGGTCTTACTGAAGTTATCGCTATTGCAGCAGGATCTTGGCATAGTATAGCAGTAAAGTCGGATGGCACAGTTTGGACATGGGGAAGTAATTATTATGGTCAAATAGGAGATGGAACTACAATAACCCGAACAACACCAGTGCAGGTGCCAGGATTAACAGAAGTAACTGCAATCGCCGGAGGTGGATGGCAAAGTTTTGCTGTAAAGTCAAATGGTACTTGTATGGCTTGGGGAAATAACCAGTTTGGATTTCTGGGGGATGGTACCACATCTACTAGAACAACTCCTGTACAAATAATTGGGATTACCGGAATAACTTCTATTTCTTCAGGTGGTTCACATGGTATTGCACTAAAAAAAGATGGTACAGTATGGACTTGGGGACATCAAAACTCTGGCGTTTTGGGTTATCTTACTGGCACTAACTGTAACCCAACCCCGAATCAAGTACCCGGAATCACTGGGGTTACTGCCATTACTACTGGAACGTCTCAATGCATGGTACTTAAATCAAATGGAACTGTATGGGGATGGGGCAGTAATTATTGTGGCGCACTCGGGGATGGAACTACAACAGACAGATTGATTCCTGCTGATGTTTCAGGGTTGTCC
>CAZNLA010000708.1:0-2279 GCA_964573385.1 uncultured bacterium | reverse complement strand
ATATCCACAAATCTTTGCCATCGCCAACTGCTCAGCAAAACCATGGTGGCGATGTCCTACCGGAAAAGGTTCCGGTTCATCGTATGGCCAATAATACGGAATATCCAGTGACCAGTTATCAACCAACGGTGCAACCATCGGCCCAACATCTTCACCCCGGAAATAAGCAAGCCATTTTTCACGCGGAGTCATTTTATTCATTATTCACCTTCTGAACGCAATTATTGTAATTATGCCACAATATATCAATTTTACCTGCTATAAAACAATAATTCCCACGGTATTTTCACCATAATAATCAGTTATTACCATAAGACACCCTGTAAAGTCATTTGTTAGCAATTTTGAAAGCTATTAAAAACTATAAAATATTTTATAGACGGTAATGCAGAAAGTGCCAACTTGATATTGATATTATTATATGGAGTACAATACTGATACCCAGATACTACAAAAAATCACTTCGGTTTCCAGACTGATATCAACTTTTTAACTGTATCTAATTGTTGTTCAGTAAGGTTTTTTGCAACACGATTTTCAGTTTCCATTAATTCTTCTTTAAGATCTTCATCTTCTTCATCCGCGTAATTATCAGCTAATTTATACCAAAAATACGCGTTTGAGAAATCTTTATCAAATCCTTTTCCTTCTTCATACATTCTGCCCATTGTCACCATGGCATTTACGTCACCAGTTTCTGCTACCAATCTATACCATTTTACTGCTTCAACATAATTCTGCGGTAACAGATCACCATATTCATATATCTGCCCCATTCGCCATTGCCCCCAGGCATCTCCCTGAGTAGCAGCTTTTTTATACCATTTTACAGCCTCTTCATTATTTTTTTCAACACCTTTACCAAATTCATATAAGATTCCTAATCTCATTTGCGCGTCGGTATTGTTTTGATTAGCGGATTTTTCAAACCATTTAAATGCTTCTGTAAGGTTTGTTTCAACTCCTTTTCCATATCTATACATATCACCTACACGCCATTGCCCGACAGCATCACCATTTTCTGCCATCTTCATAAACCATTTTCTAATAATGTCAACGCTTTTTCCTTTGCTATATATATAATCTATATGGTTGCGTGCCAATTCATCTTTCTGTTCCGCAGATTTTATAAATAAATTTACCGCTTCATCATAATTTTGAATAATGCCTTTACCATTTTCATACATTAATCCTAAATTTCGTTGACCATTTTTATCACCCTGGTCTGCTGCTTTTTTATACCATTTCACCGCTTCATTATAATTCTTTTCAACTCCCCACCCATATTCAAACATCTCCCCATATCGCCACTGACCATCAGTGTAATCCTGTTCAGACGCTTTTTTAAACCACTTTACAGATTCACTATAACTTTGCATTACTCCGTTACCATGTTGATATATTAATCCTAAATCTACTTGTGCTTTTGCATCGCCTTTCTCTGCTAACGTTATTAATGCTTGTAACTCAACAGCAGTCATCTCTTTTTTTTCCGCAAACGAAATTACAGATAAAAAACTGATGATAACAAATAAAAATAAGATTTTCATAAAAACACCTTCTCCTTCACAAAATTAGCTAGCAAAATTATATCAATAATCATAACCTTTGCATAATACATCTGATATTTCATAGGTTGTTTACAATCTATCATTTCATTCTATTTCCTTACTTATTTGTTTCAATCAACTTAATTAATTTCATAATTTGTTCTATCACGTCTCTATTTAAACAGGTTTCAATACTAAAAAGAAGATGGTATAATATTTTCGTCAATAAGATCTGACCACTAATTATTTGCTCATAAATTACTTAGTGTATTTTAACAGAGGTGTAAATATGGCATCTACAATAACAGCAGAAGAAATTAACATAATAAAACAGAAAATTGATGCAGCACGTGAATCCGTAAAAAATAATCCTAAAGAAGCGATTCGTTTTTTGAATGAAGCAGGCATTACTGATAAAGCCGGAAAATTAACTGCACCTTACCGCACTATATTAAAAAAATAATATGGCAATAATCCGAGATGCCTAATAAAACACCCCGGATTATTTTATTCTATTTCCATTTATTCTATTTTCTTACTTCTTCGCTTTAATCTGCTTAATTAATTCTGGTATAACTTCCAGTACGTCGCCGATAAAACCAAAATCCGCTATCTGGAAAATTGGGGCGTTCGGATCTTTGTTGATGGCGATGATGCAATCAGATGACTGCATGCCGGCCAGGTGTTGTACCGCGCCACTTATACCGCAGGCGATATATAATTTAGGAC
>CAZNLA010000707.1:0-2288 GCA_964573385.1 uncultured bacterium | reverse complement strand
TTACCCAACCTGCCGTTGACACAAAAACCGGCCTGTTGTGGACAATCTGTGGGAAAGAATTAGTGGCAATTGATGTTACCGGAACAATAAAACAACGTTCCGCAATAATTGACACCCCGACATTACTTACCGCAAATAATGGCAGACTGGCAGTATATTCTGCTATAACCCGCAAAATCCACGTTTTCGACAGCAGCGATCCTGCTAAGTTGAAACAGCTATTCACCATTGGTACTGGTGACGATGGTTACGGCAAAATTCAGGGAGACCGTTTTTGGGACCCACGTGCCATTGCCATGAGTGCAAATGGAGAAATTGCCGTTGCCGACCCGCCACGCACCTGTCTTTTTGCTGCGGATGGCACTGCAAAAAAAGTTCATCTGGGAATGTGGGGTCAGGGAATAGCTTACGGGTGGTTTGCCAATGATGACCGCGCGCATTTCTTCAATATAAACGGCGGTTACGACATCACCATTGACGCGAAAAATCGCAGTTGGGAACCGTGCACTCGCTGGCGTTACACCATGGAAATGTCGCCACTTTTCTACTTCAGTACTGGTGGTAAAAACTTTGGCATATTCCAGCAGAATGTGAAAGACAAAGGTATTTTCATGGTCATTGCGGGTATGGAATCCGGTGGTTTGGGTCGTGCGTTAGTACGGTATGGTTGCGATAATAATGGCATGTATGCCCAACGCGATACAGATGGCGATGGTGTTATTAAAGATACCGACCCAATCGATCCTGTCCTGGAAAATGACGGTAAACGCATTCAGGGAAATATCTTTAATATGATGTTTAATACCGACACCCGTCGTGATGGCAGTCTGGCATTGATAATCGGCAATGGCATGATGTATGTGCCTATGACTGGTCTGGATGCTGCCGGTGTGCCGAAATACGACTTCGCAAATCGCAAAAATATGGGTGGTCAGGTGGAAGGAACACCGAATTATATCTCACCGTATGACTTTAAATTAAAAGAGACTGTATCAAGTGGTAACGATTTGTTCATGATGCCGGATGGCGGTTACGTTTCCTGTATTCGCACCGCCAGTGGACCGGGACCAGACCCTGCGACTGAACATTCCAACGGCACCAGCATGGCTGGTTTTGATAATAAAGGTCAATTGCGCTGGTTTTCGCCGATGAACCCATTTGGATTAAAGTTGGGGTTGCACGGCATAACCAATATCAACGGAATAACCGTAGCCGGTCGCGGCCAGTTATGCGAGTTTGAAACTATGGATGCAGACGGTCTGGGAACCGGCGTTATCGGCACTCCACGCGCCTTCGGATGGCACGGAATGTGGCTGGATAACCATCGCCAGGTTGAAGGTTTCACCGGCAATGACGGAAAACCATACCTGATAGTTGGTGACTACGCAGAGCAAAGTTATCACTGGATGGCACTAACCGGATACGATAAATTGTTGCATCAGTCGCTGCCCGTTACTATTTCGCCAGAGAAAGCCGTTGTATTACAGGCAGAACCGGCAGTTCCATTGGCAATCTGTCCGGTACCGCCTGCACCACGGGTGACGATACATAAAATAGCCGCCGCATTACCTATTGATGGCGACATGGCAAAATGGCGTACCCAGGGAATAACTCCCATTGTAATGAGCGCCGACGACCCCACCGACAACAGTGCGGTTATACGTCTGGGTTATGCTGATGACGCATTGTTTGTACAGGTTATTAAGTTTGATAATGCATTAACTTTTCACCAGTTAGAATCGGGACGACATTACCAGCAAGATGGTATAGAGTTTAATATTGGCACTTTCTGGTCCGGTTGGAAATATAATGTAACCCGGTTAGACTGGAAAAATGACATTATCCTGCGCGACCGCTTCTTTGGCGAAAGCCGTCTTTTAACATCAGAAGAAGCTCCGCGAAATGTGAAAATACTGGATAATGCCACCGATGTGCCGGAACGAAAATTGCTGGAAGGCGCCACCGGTGCCGACCTGAGCAAATGTAAAGTGATGGTAATAGAAATGAAATTGGGTAAATCCGCTCTCGCCGGGTTGCCTGAAAAGTATAATGTAACATTTAAACCCGGTAAAACTTTCCTGTTGGGTATTTGTATAAATGATAATGATGTCGTAGGCGGTGATTTATTTGCCCCAATTGGTTGGCCCACCGGATACGGCGCATTCAGCAGGGATGACGGTTTAGCGACAGCAGTGATTGAATAGACTTGTATTGAATTATTTAATATTCTGGGCTTTCGCTCAAGGTCACTTCGACAGGCTCAGTGACCGGTCGCTGAGCCTGTCGAA
>CAZNLA010000706.1:0-2288 GCA_964573385.1 uncultured bacterium | reverse complement strand
ATCATGAAAATGAAATTGCGCAAAGCGAAGGCGCAATGGATGGGAAGGGGACATTTGCTAAATATTGGATGCATAATGGTTTTGTAACTATTAACCACGAAAAAATGAGCAAATCTCTTGGTAATTTCTTTACTGTCCGTGAAGTGTTAGAGAAATATCCTGCAGAAGTAGTACGCTATTTTCTTACATCTGCACATTACAGGTCACCACTTGATTTTAGTGATCAGGCACTTGACCAGGCTAAATCTGCATATGATAGAATACGCACCGGATTATTTAATGTTGAACGGGTGTTAGATGTTGCGACTGTTGAAGGTGATATTGATTTGTCAGATGCTAAAAAGGTATTAGCAAATGCTGAAATTGATTTTCGCACGGCAATGGATGATGATTTTAATACTCCCCGGGCAATAGCAGTGTTATTTGAATTAATATCCACAGCTAATAAAGTTATTGCTCTGCCAGGATTGAAACCAAATAATGATGTAAAACAATTATTAAAAGATATTAAAGATGCGGTTTTACGATTATCTGATATTCTGGGAATTAAAATAACATTGGATAATGCTAAAAGTGATGAATTAACTCCTAAATTAATGGATTTGATTATCGAATTAAGAGCAACTGCAAGAAAAGATAAGAATTACGCGATGGCAGATATTATCAGAAATAGATTAACACAAATTGGGGTAACTATTGAGGACACTCCGCAAGGGACAGTATGGCGAGGTAAATCATAACATTGAATGACGATTTATCCATAATTGCTGAAATCGAAAAAAGTTCACTGGCTGGTTGGCCTGCGATTGAAGAAGAAGAATACGATGACTGGGTATTAAGAGCATCATCCGGATATACAGGACGGGCTAATGCTATTGTGCCGTTAAAACCAGGCAAGATTGCAATTGAAGAGAAATTGAATTATTGTGAGTTATGGTACAAAAGAAGAGGATTACCTGCAGTATTTAAATTAACAAAATCATCTGATTTTATTACACCATATTTGGATATAAGAGAATATGGTTCTCGTCCGCCTGTAAATGTACAACTTCTTGATTTAAATAGACTGACAACAAATGTTGATATTGTACCATTGATGTTATCTGTTGATGAATGGAATGAGGCTTATCAAAGGATAACCAATCAATCTGATGTTAATCTTGCTATCCACGCATCTTTGCTTAATAGAATAAAACAGGATACTGATTTTGCAGTAATTATGTTGAATGATAATCCTGTAAGTTGCGGGATATGTGTATACCATGATAAATACGCAGGAATCTTTGATATTTATACTTCTCCGGAATCAAGACGACATGGATATGCGGGCAATATCGTGGATTATTTTAATAATACTTCGAAAGATAGGGGTATACAATATACTTACCTGCAGGTAATTGCAGATAATTTACCTGCAGTAACATTGTATGATAAGATAGGTTTTCAAACTAAATACCAATACTGGTACAGAAATCAATTGAAGGTGGATTAAATGACCGAAGACCCGCGACCAAAATATTCCATAAAATTAGTGAAAATTAATTGGCTGTTATTGTTGGTTTCAATTTTATCAATTTATTTAGGTTTTATTTTTAACCATTCTTTTTTAACAATAAAAGCGATATGGGTAGCAATTACATTCGGTTTTGTTTTTATTATTGGGGTATTGTTAATAATATTTCTTGGTGTTGCGGAGCATAGGATTAAATGGTGGCGTTTGTTAGCCGTACCTGTATTTATTTTAGCCTTACCCGGGTTCTTCATGTTATCATATACACCACTTAATAATATCGTTACACAGATAGGCGGAAAACTGTTAGCTAATTCCGGAATAACAATATTTTTATACTTTGCAATATCTATATTTATGTGGTGGTGGGTACCAGGTAAAACATTAAATAAATGGTTACTGATGTCGATAGGAGAAATACCCGGAGACTTTGATAAAACAGATGATTCTAAAAGCTAAATGCTTTTTAAAATTTTAAATATTTCCTGCATTTTAATGTGATCCTTTATTCCCGGTTCTTTTTCTATTTTACTGTTTATATCAATTGCCCAGGGGTTAACTGTTGATATCGCTTCACGGATATTTTCTATAGATAAACCACCTGCAAGAATTATCGGTTTGTTATAAATAGTTGCCTTTTTTGCTATTTCCCAATTGAATGTTTCACCGGATCCACCATATAAACCGCTTTTTTTAGTGTCTAATAATACAGCCGGAGATTTTATATATTGCTTAATAATATCTAAGTCCGATTCTTCCTGTATTGATATTGCCGGAA
>CAZNLA010000705.1:0-2288 GCA_964573385.1 uncultured bacterium | reverse complement strand
AATGATGGGCATAAATGAATTAGAAAGATGGGGTTTACCGAATACTTACAATTATACAATCGTTTCCAGTTCTGATATAAGTATTGGAAGGTCATACTGCACTGTTCGCCAGAGTATATCAAGATTTATATCAAAATAAGCATGAACCAGTCGATGACGCATACCTATTATATCATCCCATGGAATATTTTGTAGTTTATCCCGGGTAATACCAGAAACCTGATATGCTGCTTCACCAATTATTTCAATATCTTTTATCAGAGATAATACCAACATTCGATTATCATTCAACTCTATCCGGGAATGGCCATTTGCGAACTGTATTGCTTCCTGTGCTGCATCAAACATATGCCTTATTCTTATATTATCTTCCTTCTGCATATTGTACCTCCGCTTCTTCCATAACTTTTTGTCGAAAATATTTGCTTAAATCTTCCGGTGTCCGCAGGTCTATCTTGCGTCCACCAAAAAGTGATGATAATTCACGTTCCATACGGGATATTCCAAAAAGACCAGGTGACTGCCCCGGTTCAAACTCTACCAACAAATCAATATCGCTATCAGGACGAAAATCTGATCGCAATGCTGACCCGTAAATAGACAACCGACTGATATGCATTTTTCTGCATAAAAATGCTACCTGTTCTTTTGAAAAATCTATTTGTACCATTATTAAACCTTCATACAACTGTAAATAAATATATTGAGTTACAAAATCAATATAGTACTATGTTATCGAACTGATTTTAATTTGTCAATTTGTAATATTTTAAAAATCAGCTATGCATGGACAGGTTATCGATTAATTGAAAAATGGTATAATTTATCAGGCCATCAGCAATTACATCCGTACATAAAATCTGGATTTTTAGCAGCACGTAACTTTATGGTGTCGCTACTTTCTAACTCCTCAATAAATTGGAAAAGTTTACGGTTTTCAGACGTGGTTACTGATCTTGTCGAAGTGACCTTTATTACACAGATTTGACTGCTGACAGATTAATATATAAATTAATAAAAAAGAGGTTTTATGAAATATCGTCCTTTAGGGAAAACTGGTTTACAGGTATCCGCATTGGCTATGGGCTGTATGCGATTGCCGGAGAATAATCCTGAGTATGCTGCTCAGGTGGTTGATGCTGCCATTGCCGCAGGTGTTAACTATTTTGAAACTACCCGTTGGTATATAAACGGCAAATGTCAGCATCTCACCGGCCCGGGTTTAAAAGGCCGCAGTCGTGGAATTATCGTGTCCGGCAAGGCTGGCATTAGCGAGGAAACAACTGCTGATAGTTACCGTAAAGAGATAGACCTGCAGATGGAGATTCTGGGTGTCGACTATCTGGAGTTTTTCCAGGTAGGCTGGTTCGGCCTTGACCGGTTGGATATGCTGACACAAAAGGGTGGTGCTCTGGACGCACTTAACCAGGCGCGCAGTGAAGGCATTATCGGCCATATTGGTTTTACCGGACATGACAAGCCGGAGAATTTTACCAAATTAATTGAAACAGGCATCTTTGACAGCCTGACGATTCCGTATAATGTGCTTAATCGCGCATATGCGCCAACCATTAAACGCGCAGGTGAATTGGGCGTGGGTGTTATCGCCATGTGTCCAGTGGCTGGTGGCATGCTCTCCAGCCCTGCTTCGCAATTGCAACAACTTATTCCCGGTGGGGCACAAACCACCGCCGATGCCGCATTGCAATTTGTCATGGCCAATCCGGATGTCAGTTGCGCCTGTTCCGGCATGAATACCCTGGAGATGTTGCAGGAAAATGTGACCACCACTGAAGCATTTGAAGGTGCCAGTGCGGAAGACCATGCCCGCATGGATCGCATTCTTGATGAGTTTAATTCAATTGGCGAAAAATTCTGCACCAGTTGCGGGTATTGCATGGATTGTCCGGAAGGCGTAGATATCCCAAACAATTTCCGCATTTATAACATGGCAAAGGTATATGGCCTGAATGACTGGGCACGCGCAGAATACGCAAAAATGGAAACCGGCAAACGCGCATCCGCCTGTATAAGTTGCGGTACCTGCACCCCCAAATGTCCAAACAACCTGCCAATTATTGAACAACTTGCTGAAGTAAATAAAGCACTGGGTTAATAGAGGGATTAGGCCGTTAGTAGTTAAATACGTACAAAAAAGTCAGGATTTTAAAGGTTACTTAACTTGTGCTCGAAACGGAATCGATTGCAACCGACTTCAACCGATTTCGAACGGTTTCAATATATATTAGCCACGGAGTGGCGACATAATGAATAACCCCAGGCGTCAG
>CAZNLA010000704.1:0-2290 GCA_964573385.1 uncultured bacterium | reverse complement strand
GAAGATTTCGGGCATTTAAAACGTTTTACATTTAGACCAATAATAGATATCGTCACCCGTCGCAGTAATTTACCACTGTTATATGCTGGATTTATTAATTTTGCAATTTTATTTGTGTTACAGGTGACTATTGGGAAAAAGTTTTTACAGGATTATGCCAATCTCAGCTCCGCGCAGGCATCGTTATGTATGTTGTTGATGATGGTGGTATGTGCCATATGTAGTTTGAGTGGTGGATTAATAATTCGCTGGATGAATAACAAAAGAAAACCTATTCTGATTGCAGTGCCATTAATGTTATCCATCGCAACAATGATGTTAATTATAGGTGTTCTCACGCACGCATCCGGGATATATTTCCTGATTAGTTTTCTGATATTATCAACACAAACTATAGGTATGCCAGCGATAAACTCCACCATAAAAGAGTTAAACCGTCGTGAAAATGTAGCACAATCAGTTGCAGTAATTAACGGGTTAGCATATATTGGTGTCGCCGCCGTTACCTCCATCGCCGGGTTTATCCTTGACCTGTACAGCACACAAGCGATTGTTACAAAAACGGGAATTATTTACCCATCGCAGGCATATTTAACCCTATTTGTATTACTTTTAATCCTATCTTTGTCATCATTAATAGTTTCAACCCGTATACCGGAAACCAAAGGGATACAGGCAGAATTTGTTAATGAAGACATATAGAATAGGACTAACTTACAGCCTATTATTATTCACCGCAAAAGATCACAAAGAACACAAAAGAAGATTTTAAAATAGCTTTTGGTTCCTTTTGCGGTGAATATCTTGATTACACTAATTTACAAATAACTTCTTTTATTTTCATTTTCTTTGGACTTAAGGTTTTAATACTTTTCCTGTAATTTCAACACAGTATTAAACATTCGCACCGCCGCGCTTGCTGGTACATCTGCCTGAAGGTTATGTGCGGCAGCAAATATGTAACCACCGCTTTGCTGTGGACGCATGGCGGATATCAGGTTAGCCACCGCCTGGTCTATTATTAGCGGATTATCAGATGGCAGCACTTCCTGGGTATCCAGACCACCATGAAATACTATTCGGTCACCACAACTGTTTTTCAGTTTTTCCGGCGCCATAAAAGCAACCGGTTGAATTGGATTCAAAATGCCTACACCGATATCGGCAAGGTCGGGGATGATATCATAAATAGAACCACATGAGTGGTGAAGATAAACCGCATCGGTAAATTGCCGGGTATATGCAATGCGTTCACGCATATACGGCTTCACAAACTCGCGAAACATCTCCGGAGACATGAAAGGGCCACGTTGTGTGCCGAAATCGTCACCACTGGTGGTTATATGGATATAACGTCCGAGTTTTTCATAATAGGCAGCGATTATTTCTTTTTGAAAAATTACTATTTTGCTGAATAACAAATGAATATATTCAGGGTCAAGTGCCAGCATCATCATTAAATAATCATAACTGCAAAGCCAGCACGCCATCTCCAATACTCCCCATACCGGATGTTCTGCCACCACCACATATGGCGTTTCTTCATACCAGTAACGCGCTTCTTCTGCCCATTTGTCAAAAACAGTGGCATCGCGTATCTGTGATAATGTCGGCAGTGACCATTTCACTATATCAGCAATTTCTGTACCAGCAAGCGGGAATTCCACAATATCGGCATAATTCTCTGAATAACGGTACCGCATGCCATATTCATTAATAAATCCATCAGCTGTCGAACCTTCTAACCCGGTGGAGAAACTTGCAAACCCACCTACCCGACGAAAATCCGCATCAAATGCTTTCAACACCCGCGAATCACCATGCCGGTAATCATCGGGCCGTGTGCCGGTAAACCCCAGCACATCCGCCATGCCAGCCCACAAATCATCACTTAAGACAGTTGCTTGTGGACATCCGGACAGGTCAATTGGGCAACGGTCAACAGGCTTATGCGCCATCGTCGCCGCAAAACGTTCACGATATATACTCATCTTTATTTTTCCTTAATTTCAGGGACTGACACCGAGTGGCGAAGCCACGAGAGTGTCTGTCCCACCGACTACAAATCAATTACGTTCGGTTAGTTTAGAAATAAAATCTTTAGATCCAATTGGTTTGCCCAATAAAGTATTATTTCTTATTAATAAAGATACTCCTTCATCCTCAATTTTCAGCCATTCAGACCAGTTAAAATCAAGATGATCAGGGAGACTCTTTTTTGACAATAAAAAATCGTACACAGTCATCCCATAGGCCCTATTATTTCAAAAGTAATATTTTTACTATAACT
>CAZNLA010000703.1:0-2292 GCA_964573385.1 uncultured bacterium | reverse complement strand
GTTCTTACTGGACGCAAATGGCCACATATATTTCATGGAAATGAATACGCGTATTCAGGTTGAGCACTGTGTGACCGAGATGGTTACTGGTTTAGACCTGGTTAAATGGCAAATCAGGATTGCTGCCGGTGAGAAATTAACTCTGCAACAGAAAGATGTTGTGCTGTCCGGCCATGCTATTGAATGCAGAATTAACGCTGAAGATCCCAATAGAAATATGATGGCCTGCGCCGGTACGGTTAAGAAATACCTGCCTGCCGGTGGTCCTGGTGTACGGGTTGACAGTCATCTATATAGTGGTTATGAAATGCCACCATTTTATGATTCATTATTGGCAAAAGTTATTTGCTGGGGACAGGACCGTGATGAAGCGATTGAGCGTATGAAACGCGCTTTGAAAGAAACGATAGTGGAAGGGTTGCCAACCACCGTCGCATTATTTGAAAAGATTCTTGATGATGAAGAGTTCCGCAGTGGTAATTTTTCTACTGACTTCGTACCACGTAAATACCATACTTAATATAAATGCCGGTTGCTTGATTTCAAGTGACCGGCTTTTTTTTGTGAAAACTTATGATTAAAAAATTTCCGGATTTTACTCCTGTTGATTTGCTGTTGCGTGATGAGATTAACGAAACATTTCTCGTCAATCCTGTTTCGGCATCAGAATATAATTTTACTAATCTATTTGCCTGGGCACCATCCTGCGGTTATCATGTGGCTTCATTGGATGGTGGTATAGTCTTTCTGCGCGATACCGGTGACGATATAACGACATTACAACCAGTTGGTGTTAGTAAGCCAGTGGATGTATTAAATGAAATATTGGATTATTTAAAATGTCGTTCTGCCGATCCACGCATAGAAAGGGTAGGGCAGGATTTTGTAAATAATGTTGATTTGTCCGCATTTTCTGTTACTGAAGATCGTGACCAATTTGATTATATTTATTTGGCAGAAGATTTAATAAATTTGCCCGGACAGAAATATCATGATAAAAAGAATCTAATTGCCCAGTTTGAAAAAAAATATAATTGTGAATATCGTGTTATGACTGCTGAGTCCGCAAAGGATGCAATCGATTTTGCAGAGTTCTGGTGTGAAAAACGTGAATGCGATGAAGATGAAGGATTATCCGCAGAAAAGATTGCTGTCATGAGAATGCTGGAAAATTTTGAACTGTTAGGTATTGATGGTGGGATGTTGGTTGATAATAACGATATTATTGCGTTTGCCCTGGGCGAACAGCATACAAAAGATACTTATGTAATTCATGTTGAAAAGGCTATCCCCGGTTATGTGGGCATTTATCAGGCGATGAATCAGCAATTTGCTGCGGGTAATGCTAAATCATTATATTTGAACAGAGAACAGGATATAGGTATACCAGGATTAAGACGCGCGAAAGAATCGTATAATCCAGTTATGATGGGTAAAAAGTTTTCGATTAGAATCCGGTAATTTTACATCTAAAAAATGGTATAATATAACACTGGTTCATAATGGGGGAGTTTATGAATAAGGTAGAATTGGCACGCATGTTAGACTATACCTTACTCAAACCGGAAGCAACTACTGCTGAAATCCAGAAAGTCTGTGGCGAAGCAATTGAATTGGGTGTATATGCCGTATGTTTTAACCCTATTCACATCACAACTGCTAAAAGGTCATTAGCAGACCATGATGTGAAAGTTTGCACAGTTGCAGGTTTTCCACTGGGGGCATCAATTGCCGCTATCAAAGCATTTGAAACCCTGGATGCCGTTAATCGTGGCGCCGATGAGATTGATATGGTAATGAATATCGGTGCTTTTAAAGACGGGTCATTAACTGATGTTCAGTTTGATGTAGCAGCAGTAGTTAAAGCCGCACGTGGTAAAGTGGTTAAAGTAATTTTAGAGACTAATTTACTGACAGATGATGAAATTCGCCAGGCATGTATGCTATGTCGCAATGCCGGTGCTGCATTTGTTAAAACAGCAACAGGTATCACCAGTGGTGGCGCAGTTCCGCGTCATGTCGAAATTATGCGGTCTGCTGTAGGTTTTGACATGGGGGTGAAAGCGGCTGGTGGGATACGGGATTATGAGACTGCAATAGCCATGATTAATGCTGGCGCTAACCGAATTGGCACGTCATCCGCGTTAAATATACTGTCGTAATGAACTATTTTACTATTTTTCTTAATAAATAATAAAAAATCGCTGAAAAGCTATTGACGGATGATTCGAGAATTTATATACTTATGCGCGTTGGGGGGATAGTTTACGCTTCCTCAGATACAGGGGTGTA
>CAZNLA010000702.1:0-2302 GCA_964573385.1 uncultured bacterium | reverse complement strand
GAAATGGCGGCGAATGAACCGTCCTGGATTTCCGGATCGACGTCTGTTGCGAAAATTGAGATGGTATCGTCATTGTTTCGTACTATATCGAAGGTGCGCAACTGTTGTGGAAAATCGCGTAATGATGATGTTTCAACTTCCCAAAAACCTGATTCCGGATGATTTTCAGGATCAGGTGATTTAAATGCGGTTACTGTGTTTCTATGAATATGTCCTGCTACCCACATCAAAAGATTTGGGTAGGTATGAAGTTTTGTAATAAGATCAGATTCTGTCACCGCGGTTATTTGCGGGTTGGTACTCCACCCATCCATAGACCCAATCGGCCTGGCGCCAATTGGTACATGAGAAGCGATTATCATAAGTTTGTCTTCTGTCTGTCCTTTATCCAATTCGTTAATAAGCCAGGTATAGCGTTCATTATCTAATGCGCCATGGCCATATCCGGGTCCTGGCGCGCCATCGTATGGGTCATTTTCGTTTTGGACATCATCAAGGACAATAATTTTGACAGGCAAATTCAATTTCGGTTCAAAAGTATAACACGCAAAACCAGATGCTATATTGGATGGTGTAAAACCATGTCCATTAGGAGTTGTGGAAGAGTTTGTAAACTCGCTCATCAATTCTTTTTTAGTAAGTATATGACGATTTGCGTCTGCAGCAGTTTTTGGTGGTGTATCAAATGATGCCACCGATCCCGCGCCAATAATATCGCCATAGGGTGTGGAACCATCAACAGCACCAACATAATAACCTGTACTATCAGCACCCTGATTACTTGCAAAAATATTACCCATATTCAACATGTCTTCGCCAATTGCTGCCTGACGCACTTTATTGTTGGCAGGAAAAGAACCCATCCAGAATAAATCATGATTGCCAATAGCCTGATACCAAGGTATAGATTTATCCAACCCAACTGCCTTATAATCATCCTGATAATCATTATTCGCACCCGGAATAGGGTCATCTTTTATACCGGAATCTGGTTTGACACTTTTCCCGTCGATAACATCAATATACCATCTTAATTCATTATATTGTGCACTATTCAACGCGTCACCAAGAGATATACCGAAATCAAACTGTTTCTGTTTGTTTAACGAATTAACAGTTTGTATTGCGGCATTCAATACATGGGTTGTATATAACATTACTCCAGAATATGCAGATGAAGTACCACCCCGATAACCCATATAAACAGCCTCCGCCGGCGATTCTTTATCGGCGATATGAACGTCGGATATTGTGAAAAACCGCAGTAATTGTGTACTGAAACTAGCCGATGCGCCGGTATATGTTGATGGCATCAAATCAAGACGTTTTTCATAGGGAAGACCCGCGCCGTAATGCCAAATTCCATATCCGTTTTGCTGATATTTTGTAAGTTCAAAAGGAAAAATTTTCCCAAATCCCATTGCTAAAGCATCCGGTACAACAGTTCTTTGTACAGTTGTATTAGTGGTGGTAATAGTACTATTATAGTTTTTAGTACTTTTATCGCTGCATGAAGATAAGATTAGAGATACGATTGTTAAAATAATTAACATTGAAAACTGTTTAATATTCATTTCACAGATCCTTTTAAAATAGGTATTAGTTACATAGCCAAACAGATAAAATCCCACGGTTAAGATATTCGTTAAAAAATGTAACTCCAATTAACACCGAAATTGATATTACTCTCAAAAAATGCCAATGTCAACAAATATTTCATATCACTACAGGAGATTATCATCTATTCAAATCCCCATTCAGTATCTGCTGACCATTGGTTGCGTCCGGCAGGGGTATAATCCAACGGGGCAATGCCGGCTATACCTCGGTCTTTTGACCATGAGTATTGCTTCCCACCGGCCTCGCAACTGCCGGCCCAGGCAAGTGGAAATTTTTCATTTGTATCACGGACACGAATATTAAGATGGATGCGGTCACCACTTTTGTGGGGTAGCGTTTTTAATTCGCTCCATGGCAATGCCGCTTCCAAAGTATAACCTTGTTCGTTTCTGACAGCAGATACTTTCGCATCGGCAACCCTGCAATTTTTCGCTAACCATGCGTAATCCATTGGTAATGGATGAGCATAATAAAAATCCGGGGTGCGAAGACGCAATACTTCTCCGCCACCATCTTTCGTGGGATAAAATACGTATGTATATAAACACGGTAAATTTGCGCCAAATTTATACAAAGGACTGTTGGGGGGAAACACCTCGTATTTCTTAACCCATTGTTTGCGATTAATATTTCCCAGAGATATTTCCACCAAATCACCATCACGTTCCGGCCATGGTCCCAT
>CAZNLA010000701.1:0-2315 GCA_964573385.1 uncultured bacterium | reverse complement strand
TTCATTGTTCTGGCGGTTTTCGCAAATGCTTCATTCATCAGGTCTACGCTGCCTATTTGTCCGGATGTTTTCTGCATTTCCATATATTTCTCGCCTAATTTGGCTGCCATGATAGCTTTTTTCTGTTCAGTGAAACTTGCAGGATCTTTATTTAAATAAACATCTTTATACCATTCAATAAACTTATCGTCATTAGGTGAAGCATATTTATCTTTTTCTGCCTGGTTTGCGCTTTGCTGATTAATAATTTCTGTCATCCAGTCTTTATATAATACATCCGCGCTTTTAAGTTTTTTCTTTTCAGCAGGGGTTTTTGCTTTTGCAGCTTCATCTTTGGCCTGTTTTTCAACATCAAGTCTTCTGGGTAATAGAACTGTCATACGTAACTGTTCGCCCATTTCATTGCGTGCTGCATCATCACTGACTTTAGCATCCATCTGTTTAATTGACTGGTCAAAAATTGTGGTATCAATAATACTGTTTAACGCATCTTTACGTAGTTGCAACACGTTATTAATATTAATTGGCTGGTCACCTTTAATCTTTACCAGTGTTTCCAGGTATTCACTGCCTTTAATTTTCTGGCTGTTAATTTTCAGCAATGTCCCTGACGCAATGCGGAAACCACTGTTCTGATCCGGTTTATTATTATTACCCGCACCAACATATAAGAAAATAGATGCGACAAATACGACAATGATAATCCACATAATAATGGATACAAAGTTAGTCGATGCCATTTTTCGGCGAAAAGTCATTAAAGACATTTTGTTTTTACCCTCTCCCAAATTAAATAAATGATAACTTCGGTAATTATACCGAATTGACGAACAAATGTGAATAAACAGTACATCTATAATCTACATGTTTACACAGTTTAATCTAAATTTAACAAAGTTTAGCCAAAATTCTTGCGAAGTTCTTCACGTGAAGATTTGGCTGTTGCCTGTAATTGTGTGATTTGCGATGATGTGTTTTCTAATGTACGCATAGTACGTTCAAGCAGGTTGTCAGCATATACCAGTGCGCCGTTGCGAATTTCTTCTGCATTACGCAACGCGGTTTCATTAATCTTCTTCGCTTCCAGGTCCGCAGTGCGGGTAATTTCATGATTACTGACCAATACTTTAGCATCTTCCTGCGCCTGTCGTATCATCATCTCTGCCTGGGTTGCGGCCTCAGTGATTTTCTTCTCGGCAGTCTCTTTAGCTTCCTTCAACATATTTTCCTGTTCTTCAATCACCTGCAAAGCATGTTGCATATCCTTAGGCAGGCTGGCACGAATCTGCTGAATTAAAGATACGACATCTTCTACTTCTAAAAAGAAGATGCGACGAAGCAATCGGACTTTACTGCTCCAATTATCTTCATTACCATGTTCGATTAAATTTTCCAGATCATCTAATAGACGATAGATATCCATCTTCCCCTCCGATATTTACTCTAAGGAGTATTTAGTTTTATAACCACTTCATTTGGAACAAACGATGAAATATCGCCTCCCAAATGAAAAATCTCGCGTACCATTGACGATGATATATGCGAACAAACCGGTGACGCCGGCAAAAATATAGTCTCAATATCACCCAGGTGTGTATTTATACGTGCCATATTCATTTCACCCGATAAATCCGCGTCATTGCGAATTCCACGGATTATAGCATCTGCTTTATACAGTTTCGCACATTCAACTGTTAACCCGGTAAATGATACCACATTTACGTTAAGCAAGTCGTGACATAATCCGGTAATCATCATACATCTGTCATCTATTTTTAAAAATGGAACTTTGTCCGGATTGACCATAACCGCAACCGTAACAAAGTCAAACAGCAACGACGCGCGATTGATTATATCAATATGTCCATTTGTAACCGGGTCAAATGATCCGGTATAAATAACCCGCATGGAGCAACTCCCCGCAGTAACAGTTAATCTTACCTGTTATTTATAATAACTGTAAAGTACCCACCTTACAATTGCTTATTAATATTTATATGACTTTTTCATTTTTATAGAAATATTCTTAAAAAAGGTCGCTTCGACAGACTAAGCGACCTTATGCGAAAGTCATCTGTTTATTAAATTACATATTTATGTGACACAATCCGAAAAATACAAATTTTAGAGATAATTGCAAAACCTATTTTTCCTAATTATAGATTGCAGTTTATTTAAAGCCCCACCCCTCAATCCCCTCCCCGAAGGAGAGGGGAGGAACGTCAATCAGGGACTGATACCGAGTGGCGAAGCCAAGAAAGTGTCTTGTCTGTAACTTAAATTACCACAAAGCCAAAAGCTGTGCAAGCAATAAC
>CAZNLA010000700.1:0-2317 GCA_964573385.1 uncultured bacterium | reverse complement strand
TGAAAAATATTTTTATAAATAGTAAAAGAATTGTAAATATCACTGATTTGGTGGTGTGTTCTGGTGCCCGAAATCAAATTTAATTTTAAGGTTTATGCCAAACAGTTTTAAAACCTTTCGCAGGTGGTATAGAATGTTGCATAAGATTGCACATTCTTCAACATACATTATTAATTGATTCCTACCATAATCAATTCGATAGTCAACGGCAACGCCATCACCGTTATACACATTTATAAAATGTTAATATTTTTATACAAAATGACCCCAGCGGGGTCACATAGTTGTAGAAAATAATTCAATATGTGATTTTCGACCCCAGCGTGGGTCGCATATAATTACTGACAATCTGATATTTTATATGCGACCCACGCTGGGGTCGGATTTATTATTTGATATCTTATTCTACAACTATTCGACCCCGCTGGGGTCGTCTCATATTAAACATTACTTTCTCAATATTAAAGATGTATATAAGAGTGAAGGCAACGCCACATGGTGATTTTTTAGTCATTCCTAATTTATACCAAATCCCATCGGCGTTGCTGTGGGTTATGAAATTAGTAAATAAAAAAGAATTAACTGAATATTTGTAAAATATTATGGGTGGCATGATCTTCTCTGCATTATCATATAAAATATAAATCTTTATTCGTATGAGCATATTCGACAAAATATTGACATAACGGCTTTTCGTCACAATAGTCATATTCAACATCATATTTTTCAAAAATTTTTAACTCTGGATTTTCCACTGTATCAATATCACAATTTAACTCAATACTTTTCTTATCTTCATATCGGGTAGTCAAAAATATATTTGATTTCTGTGAATATTTCTCGACAGCTTTTTGAAAAACTTCATACATTCCCATCGCCCCGACTGTTTTAAGAGCATCTAATGTATCAACATTATGTGATCCTAAATGGTTACTAAAATATTGAATAAAACCGCCATTGCTTATCTCACGGTCTAAAGTAATTCCTAATATGAAAATACGGTATTCAAATGGTACCATGCCTACGAGTTCACAATTATAATTCCATATATCTTCTGGATTTTTTGCATAACTTTTCATTAAATCAATTGTTCTATTATGGAGTATATAAAAAACTTCCTCGTCAGAAAGTCCTACAATAGAATTAAATGGTATACGCTCAAAATTCATTTGTTTTCCCTTTATTAATTAATAAACATTGGTTTAGAGACGTGTTTTATAGACGTAACTTACCTTTTCATCAATCCAGCCAACTCTTCACCAGAGAATATTATATTTGGTTTTACTCCGGTATCTGCAAGGATTTTTTTTGCTATCAGTGCTGTTGTCGGTGCTAGTATGGAGAAATGGTCTGCGCCGTCTATTGGGTAAAAATGTATATTGGGATTTGTTGATGCGTTTGATAACGCTGTTAATGAACTGATATTTGACATTTTAACTTTCCCTTCAAAAACAAAGGTTGGACATTTAATGCCATGCAACCAGTATATAGGTGAACGTAATTGTACTTCTTTCTTTGAGTTTAAATTAACAGATGGAATTAACTCTTCACTATACCTGCTTACATCATCAGCAGGGCCAAATGAAAATACAGCACGGAACCGGTTAGATATTTCGCTGGTAAGCAGTGCCAGGGTACCACCGGTACTGTGCCCACCGAGATATATCTGTGTCATGTCAACATATGGTTTTTCAGCCAAATAGTCAAACGCGGCAAGCACATCATCCACCTCACCATAAAAGTTTTCCCGGCTTACAGGATTTTTATTGCCACCGCGCAAAGAAGGGAACATCATAATTATCCCGGCATTCCGAAATGCACAGGCAGACTGATCATTAGTGGGATCATTTGGCGTCCAAACATCACCGATGGTATTACAGTCACCACCTGCAATCCAAATAATAGCGGGATGCTTATTGCCGTCTTTTGGGTCTGGTGTCAGATAAGCGGGAAATATGCCAACAGGTGAATTGTATTCAACAATTTCAAAAATCTGGGGTGGTGGGACAGGTATACTTTCATTTGCTATATCAGACCTTGCCAATACAGTGGTGTATCCGGCACGCGCCTGTGCCAATGTCTGTGTCTTTGATTTTGCTGATTGCTTTATCAAAGATATGCTGATGAAGAGTAATATTACTCCCAGAATAATCCATACATTATGCTTTTTCATATAACCTCCGGTACAGAATAAGAAACTTATTTCAATAATTATAGCAAAATAATAGATTATCTGACAATAAATATAGGTGTTTTTATAAACAGGACTTTCGCTTTAAAGAAAAATATGCTTAAAAATGGTCGCTTCGACAGGCTC
>CAZNLA010000699.1:0-2319 GCA_964573385.1 uncultured bacterium | reverse complement strand
TCAATGTGTCGGGGCTACAACACTTGATGAATATAGAAAATATATTGAAAAAGATTCTGCATTGGAAAGAAGATTTCAACCAGTATTTGTTGATGAACCTTCAGTTGAAGACACAATTAAAATTTTACATGGTTTGAAAGAAAGATATGAAAAGCACCACGAAATAAAATACACTGATGATGCGATTGAGGCTGCAGTAAATCTGTCAGCACGATATATTCAGGATAGATTCCTGCCGGATAAAGCCATTGACCTCATAGATGAGTCTGGTGCAAGAAAACATATAGAAGTAATTTTTATTCCCGGGGATATCAGAGATATCGAACAGAAAATCCTGAATTTAGAAAATTTACGGGATGATGCCGCTATAAAACAAAATTATGAACAGGCAGCACAATATAAGCAGGAAATCGAATCTTTAAAAGAGCAGGTTCATAAGATAGAATTAGAAAAACGTCCCTCCCCTATTGAATCTATCGTGACAAAAGATGAAATTGCTGAATTAGTTGAACGGGCAACAGGTATTCCGGTTAAACGTATGTTTGAGGAAGAATCATCACGTTTATTACAAATGGAAGATGACTTACATAAAAGAATTGTTGGTCAGGACTATGCAATTGCCGTTATATCAGACGCTATCAGACGCGCGCGTGCCGGTTTAAAAGACCCAAAACGTCCAATTGGTTCTTTTGTTTTTATTGGACCGACTGGAGTTGGGAAAACCGAACTTGCCAGAGCATTAGCGGGATTCATGTTTGATGACGAAGATGCAATGATACGAATTGACATGTCAGAATATATGGAAAAACATTCAGTCTCACGTCTAATAGGAGCACCTCCCGGATATGTTGGATATGATGAAGGTGGACAATTAACAGAATTAGTACGCAGACGCCCATATCGTGTTATTCTATTTGACGAAATCGAGAAAGCGCATCCTGATGTTTTTAATATATTGCTGCAATTGCTTGAAGATGGACGATTAACTGATAATGTTGGCAGAATAGCAGATTTTAAAAATTGTGTGATTATTATGACCAGTAATGTTGGAAGCCAACACATTACCGGGAATCAACAAAGGTTTGGTTTTTCTGTTGGTGATGAAGATATTTCAATAAATAGTTATGAATCAATGCAAGAAAAAGCTATTCAGGATTTAAAACATATTTTTAGGCCGGAATTGTTAAATAGAATTGACGAAGTTGTCGTGTTTTTGCCATTAAATATTGATGAAATTACAAAAGTAGTTGATATGTTAATTGATAAGGTAAGAATAAACCTGAGTGAACGTAATTTAAAATTAGAAATATCAAACGCGGTACGATTAAAATTAGCAAATGACGGATATGACCCGGCATATGGCGCAAGACCGTTACGCAGAATTATTCAAAAACAGATAGAAAATCCAATATCCAGAGGAATTCTGGAAGGGAAATACAAGGATGGCGATATCATTTCATTAGATGTGATTGATAACAAGATACAGTAATTACCATCTTCACTGTCACCATTTATGGTGACAGTGAAGTTCTACTTTTGTTTAACCTTTACTTTGGCCTTAACGGTATAATCACCATATATTACTGGGATTAAAACTGTTCTCGCCTTCTTTTTATAGCTTTCTTCTTCAGAGACTTTTTGCCATTCTTTTTCAACAACTTCAGTAGATCCTTCTTTAGTTAGGTTATATTTACCATCACCCTCAAAATATACTATACCGATACCATAAATTATCATATCTGTAATTGTACCAACTAATTTCACCATAAACCGGTTATCATTTAACTTTATCTCATCATCAACATCACGATAAATCAGATAAGAACCTTTTTTTATTAATGCTTTATTCTTAGCACTTCCAGCAGCAAGAGCAGGAAAACATTTTTGAATATCTTCCTCAGATAATTCTTCCGGTTTTATAACATCACTTTTTGTGAATTTTATCTTATCTTTTGATCTGACCGGAATAACAATATCACCTTTAACTTTGACACTTATCTGACTTACATACGCATTAATCGTAACTATACCTTCTCCGGAAGTTTTAATAGTACCGGATTTAGCACTATCAGAGGGTTGGCCATTTTCTATAATTTCCGGTTGAGAATATGTGATTAATATAGAAAATATCGTTATTAAAACAGCGAATAATAGTTTGTTCATAAATTTACTCCAACATTTAATTAGATAAAAGAGATTTTTTACCTTCTTACCACCAAATAATATTGACCAATTATATAAAATAAAAGTATAATCCATTCGACATTGCCCGGTGGCGCAATTGGCAGCGCAGAGGACTTTGAATCCTAAGGTTGGAGG
>CAZNLA010000698.1:0-2322 GCA_964573385.1 uncultured bacterium | reverse complement strand
AAAACCGCATTTCAGAATGCTGAGAAAGAATTGCAGGTTCGGCGTAATATTGTTTATCCATCATTACCACCAGCAGGCCCACTGGTTGTCCGTTCCCGGCGTACCGGCATGCCCGCGGTTGAATACAAAGATAATGATGCAATTGACAGAGCAACCTCCCAAAAAAACAAACAAAGTGATGATTCTAAAAGTAAACCCGATGCTAACAGTCTTCTTAGGAAGGCATTAGGGGATTTATTTGATACATATAAAACAAACACAACAGATGAACTTACAAAACTTGCTGATGGAGAACATAACTACATTGCCATAGTACATATAGATGCTAATGGGCTTGGGCAGGCGGTTGCTGCATTGTTTGATGGTTTAAATAATGCAACACCTGAAGTAGTTAAAAATGAATATAAGATATTTTCAGAAGGGATCTCAGAAGCCACTGTAACATCGTTACAGAATGCTTTGAAACCTATCATTGAAGCAGATGAAAAAAATAATAAAGAGTTTATTTTGCCATTCCGCATGCTGGTATGTGCCGGTGACGATGTAACTTTAATCATAAAGGCAAAATATGCTTTTGAATTTGTCACCAGATATATTAAATTATTTGAAGAAAAGACTGCAGGGAAAAGAACCGCCGCCGCCGGTATCGCTTTTGTTAAATCAAGTTTTCCTTTTTCGCAGGCATACCATTTGTGCGAATCACTATGTTCTTATGCTAAGAAAAAGACAGGTCGCGAAGGGTCTTCATTGGCATGGTGGCGGGTTACATCAACTATTGCGGATGATATCACCGATATTATTAAAAATGAATTAACGGTAGAGCATGTTAGTGGTGATAAAATGACAAAAACTATATTAACTATGATGCCGTATAAATTGAGTGGGAGTAACAGTCAACCAGATTTTTCTGACCTGATAAAATTAGCAGATGCAATTACAAAAATGCCCCGTGGCAGTATGCGGCGTTTGATATCACAGGCATATGCCAACAAAAATGATGCCGATGCATTGCTCAAACGGGTGAAAGATGTTGCGGAATCAAAAGAAGATTATAAGAAAAAATATTATAATCTAAAAGAATATATCGAAAAAATCACAGGAAATTCAGCTGATACTATTTATGATGATGGTAGTAAAGCAGATAGGATAGACTGCCAATCAAAACGATGTCCATTCATTATTCCTAAAAAAGTCTGTACTCAAGTAAATGAGAAAAAGAAAACCCTTTGCTACTTAACACCTTTTTATGACGCTATTGAGATTCTGGCTGCGTTGAATAAAGAACTATATCCGTTGAAGGATAGCAATGCTGGTGACGAGTTAACAAACGACACGGCAGTTCCTGTTGCAACAATAAATAATGGGGAGGAGAGACGATGAATGAGATAACTGTCAAAATTGAGATATTATCATTCTGGCACATCGGTTCCGGGTCTTCACGGGGGGGCGATGTAGATGAAGTAATGTTAAAAGATGATAACAAATTGCCATATCTACCCGGTAAAACTTTAAAAGGATTATTGAAAGAAGGGATGATGATTTGTGCGGAAACAGACACAGATACCAATAACATTACCATAGATGATGTTTATAAATATTTTGGTACTCCATCAGTCGGTGCACCATCAGAAGGTAATGACGACCGCGGTTCAACACCTGGCGCATTACGGTTTAACAATGCAACATTATCAACTGCGGAAGCCAATACCATTATTAAGAAAAATCTGGCGAATGCCCTGTATGAAAAGTTTACTTCAACAAAAATAAATGATGCTGGCATTGCCATAGACAAATCGTTGCGTGCAATTGAGGTTTGTGTGCCGGTAACGTTATATACCAAAATAACAGTTGATGACAAGGGTAAGGAAGCACTTAAACTGGCATGTAAGTTTGTAAGATGCCTGGGTGCTCATCGCAATCGCGGTTTGGGAAGATGCAAAATAGAAGTATTAACAAATGGAGGTAATTGATATGTCTGAACAATGGTTAAAAATAACTTTAAAATCTGATGTTATAATTACTGCTGATGCTGCCACTGCGGGCGGGCATAACGGTTTGGATTACCTGCCCGGTTCGTTGTTACTGGGGGCGGCAGTGGCAAAAAAAAATGGGAACTTTGATCCTGATTTATTCCTTTCCGGCAAGGTTCGCTTTGGCGATGGTTATATTGCTGTCGTAGAAGATATCACTTTCCCCATTCCATTGGCATTTAATAAAGAAAAAATCGGTGAATGGGAAAACAAGGTTCAGTGCAGTGTATTAAATAATACTCCACAGGCAGATAAAACAGCATATACACAATGGCGACGTGGATACATGACT
>CAZNLA010000697.1:0-2345 GCA_964573385.1 uncultured bacterium | reverse complement strand
ACAGATCCTGTAGATTCATCACCATCGACTTATGCAATTGTACGAGGTGGAAACTGGTATGTTAATTCCGATGCCGGGCGTAGTGCGTATCGTTCAGTCAGCACATGGGGACGCGCAAGTGAGATGATTGGTTTCCGCTGTGTTACTATTCCACCGGCTATTACTTCATTTACACCAATCGGTGGTGTACCCGGGGCATCAGTTACACTAACCGGCACCAAATTTGCCGGAGCAAGTGCTGTTAAGATAAATGGTTTACCTGCGGTATTTACAGTTAACAGTGCGACATCTGTAACAGTCACCATTCCTGTCGGTGCAACCACTGGTAAAATAAATATTACTACACCGGGTGGGATGACCAACAGTCTGACTGATTTAGTAGTATATCAACCACCGACGATATCATCATTTACACCTGCTATCGGCGATATTGATGATATTGTAACAATTACAGGTATAAATTTAACTGAAACAACAGTAGTAAAATTAAACGGTGTTTCTGCGTTATTCACTGTGAATAATGCGACAACTATTACTGTTACAGTGCCTGCAGGTACGTCTACTGGCAAGATAAGTGTAGACACATTAGGTGGGACAGCAACATCCATAACTGATTTTGAAGTTGTGTTGGGGTATAAATTGAATACCGATAACGCAGAAATGGTTTGGGTGCCGGGTGCTACATTTACTATGGGAAGTGAAGATGGCGCGGAATGGACAGCACCGTATACCCAACAGGTTACTTTGTCAGGATATTGGATTTACCGGAATAATGTTACTGTCGCGCAGTATCTTACTTTTTGTACTGCTACTGAACGACCATTACCATTCTGGCCCGGTGATAATTTTAGCTGGGCAGGCAAATCAGGTTGGACTGACCCATTATTACAACAACACCCAATTGTTAATGTCAGTTGGGATGACTGTAAAGCATATGCAGATTGGGCAGGGGTAACATTGCCAACCGAGGCGCAATGGGAATATGCCGCCAGAGGACCACAAGGGAATAATTATCCCTGGGGTGGAACTGCCGGTGCAAGTGATCCGACAAATGGTTGGGATGAAAATAAATGCGCGAATTATAATAACTCTGATGCTGTTAATATCAGTACCTGGCCGGTAGGCAGTTTTGCGACAGGTAAAAGTTGGTGTGGCGCGAAAGATATGGCAGGAAACACCTGGCAATGGTGCGCGGATTGGTACGGTGATTATTCATTAACACCGGTTACTGATCCAACCGGTCCGGAATCCGGTACAGATAAAGTATTACGCGGTGGATGCTGGTATAATTTTTATTCCAATGCGCTTCGCTCATCTTACCGGTATAAAATCGCGCCGGGAACCGGATACACAGGTATCGGCTTTCGCTGTGTTTCTATGACTCCGGGACCATAAAACTTAACCCAATTAAATTGGAAGAGTTTTCTGTTTTCGATTTTTATATATAATAAATTCGACAAGTTCAGTGACCGGTAGAATTGCGGTCACTGAGTCTGTTGAATTATAATAAGCCAAAGTCTTGTAATTATTAAATGTACATGTGATGAGGGGTAATATCCTCAGACCTGTCACTTTTATCTGCAGGATTTCCATAGACGGATTCCACCTGAACAATATGGATTTTCAATTTTAAAAATTGGATCAATCATGTGAGGGGGAATAACCTTTTCTGGTGTATTAAGTGAGTTCCAGAATATGTTTATAACAGAGATTAACTTTATGAAAAAAAATCATACTAAACAGATGTGGGACGTGAAAACACTCGAGCAGAACAGGAATATTTCTAATGATAATGATTCGGAACAAATCAATACAGAAAATATAAGAAAACGAATTTTGATTTGTATCCCTTTCTATTTACCCGGCGTCAACGGCGGTGGTCCGATTCGGTCAATTGCCAATCTCATTACCCGTCTCAATACAAATTTTGATTTTTCAGTTTTAACCGCTGATCGCGATTTTGGTTCTACGTTGCCATATTCCAATATTATTCCAAATAAATGGGTGGAAATAGAAAACACTAAAGTTTGTTATCTCAATCCAGAATGTCAATCATTTAAAATGTTGAAAAAAATCATTAGCACAACTCCACACGATATTTTATATCTGAACAGTTTTTTTGGGATAATTTTCACGATGAAAATTCTTATATTGCGATATCTTCGTATTCTTCCATATAAACCTGTGATTATTGCGCCACGTGGAGAATTATGTCCTGGTGCATTACAAATAAAACCTTTGAAAAAGTGGCTTTATTTAATTATAGCATGGTTATTTAATCTATATCGGGAAATAATATGGCAAGCGACAAGTGCTCAGGAAGCTGAAGATATCCGCCACGTTAT
>CAZNLA010000696.1:0-2345 GCA_964573385.1 uncultured bacterium | reverse complement strand
GAAACTCCACCAGATGATTGGCTTTCAGCAAGAAAAGTGCTCGAAATGCTCCGTACCTGTACTGCAGGAAAAGGAAATCTTCTTTTAAATATCGGCCCATTGCCAGACGGTACAGTACCATATGAAGCGATAGAACGACTGGAAAAGGTTGGGCAATGGCTTGACATATATGGTGACATTATTTACGGCAAAGTGGATGATGTTCCATCACTTGTATCTGCTATGGGTAATTGGACGCGTAAAGGTAAAAAGATATATTACTGGTGTTCACGTTGGCCAGGAACTGAATTAGCTTTAGGGGCAGTTAGAGGTAAATTATCATCTGCACGTGTTTATCCTGATGGACCAGAACTTGATATAGTTCAACAACATGACAGAATAATTTTAAAAGGATTGCCAGAAAAATGCCCTGATGTTATCAATGGAGTTGGTGTGATAGAAATATCATACACTAAACAACCAGTACAATACTTTAACATAGGTCCAGTTGAACCAGAAGTGAAGCCTGATGAATTGTCCGGTAAATGGATTTCATCACCAGTGAAAACATGGCGTGTTTCTGATCTACAGGTTAAAATTTACAATATTGCTGATGCTCCTGCTTTATCATTAGCAGATGATTTAAATTGGAAAAAGATATCAGTGCGAAGAAGTGATGGCTTTCTTGATTTACATTTAAATGCGAGCAACGAGGATGGGATATTGTATATCGGTAATAATTTTAATGTTCCACGTGATGGTATATGGCGATTTTATTTAGGACACGACGGCGGATGCCGGGTGTTTCTTGATGGTGTGCCGGTGTTAACTGTTCCTGATGTTGTTAATCCTGCTATTCCGGGACGGTCTTTTGTTGATTTGGAAATAAAAAATGGTAAACATGAATTAATGATTGCTTTTGATTCTGCTAATGGACGAGGATGGGGTATTTTTGCGTCATTCGGTATACCGGACGGGCAGAGGAAAATTGATAATAAGCCTGTCTTCCCAAAAATCATTATATAGATTAAATTTGATATAAGTCATACCCTATACTATCCCATTTCGTTGTCTATATTCACGAAATATCACTAATCTATTTATGGCCGGACGCAATATCAGTGTTACACACGTCGCTTTAGCCACAATACGCACTATGAACACTACAGCGATAATGGATACAGTAATAGGACGTGTGGCATTCCAGTGCAGAAAATTACATATTAAATCACGGGAACTGTATAAAAATCATCTTCAGACACTGCTTGATTTACTGCAATAAATAGCAATTGAAAAAATAAAAAAATAAAATGTAAAATTTTATATTGACAAATCAATATTAGCATGGTAAAATAATAACGTAATCGATTGCGGAGTCATCTAATTACAGCAATTTATTAAAAAAGAGAGGCTATCATGTTACAAACGGTATCCCGAAAAGGTTTTACCCTTATTGAATTACTGGTCGTCATTGCTATTATTGCAATTCTAGCCGCCATTTTGTTTCCGGTCTTCAGCAAAGCACGCGAGAAGGCACGGCAAACTTCCTGCATGAGTAATCAGCGACAAATAGCGCTAGCTATTCAAATGGATGCTCAGGACCATTTAGAGATGTTACCTGCTGCTTCCGCGGTATGGACTATTTCATCACTTACCAGTGGTGCCGCACTAACCTGTCCTTCCATGAAGAATTTACCGAATGGTTATGTTTACAACAACGGTATTGCCGGGCTTTCACTGGGTAAACTGGGAGATGCCGCGACCCTGTTATTATGCGCAGATGGTTACCATAAAGGTACACCGGCATCTGGAACTACAACGGCAACTTATGATAATGTCGCATACGATAATTCTGATTACGATTATCTGCGTCATAGCAATCAGGCAATCTGTGTCTACGCGGATGGTCACGCGGCAATGGCAACCGTCGGTGCGTCATTAAGTGCAGACTTATGGTACACCGGATCATCCGGGGTAGGTATAACCGGTGGTGTCGTCACCAGTTGGGCATCTAAATCTGGCACGGGTTTAAATGCCATATCACACCCAGGTTGGGCAACATCTCCCAAATATGTCATGGACAACACCGGAGCCATTATGAATGGACATCCCTGTATTTATTTCAATGGAATTAAAGACTATTTGACAAAAGATACTTTTACCTTTAATGCTGTGGGTTACACGATGGCGACAGTGTTTCAAATGCCACCATCCAGTTTACAGGGATTTATCGTAGCCCACAACGCCAATGGTGGTGGGATAGGTTTTGCCAATAGTAGTGGTAACCCAAACGGTGGTGCAATAGGCTTCGGCCAACAAAAATCCAATGCCGGTGGTGCAAATGTCTTTTCATCTATACAGGTTAA
>CAZNLA010000695.1:0-2347 GCA_964573385.1 uncultured bacterium | reverse complement strand
GTTGTAAAAAGACGATCATGTTTTCGTCGACAAAACAAGGTTCACAAATTACAATACCATGCAAAGAAAATGATGTTGCAATATCTATTTAAAGCATAATCACGGGTTGGCGGGGAAGTTGGGTACAACTTCCCTCCCATAAGGCTTCGCCTTTATTTTCTTATTATTTCGTTGACAAAACAAGGTTCACAAATTCCAATACCACGCAAAAAAAATAATGATGCAATATCTATTTAAAGCATAATCACGGTTCGGCGGGGAATGTGAGGGAAGTTGTACCCAACTTCCCCGACAGTGTCAGTTGTAAAAAGACGATCATGTTTGCGTCGGTAAAATAAGGTTCACAAATTGCAATACCACGCAAAGAAAATGATGTTGCAATATCTATTAAATAATAATCACGGGTTGGCGGGGAAGTTGGGTACAACTTCCCTCCCATTAGTTATCTATTCATCCATACCCATTCGTGAATTATACCTTTAAATGGCCAATCATCTGCATTTGTTACAAGACCTTTCCTTACAGGATTATTTTGCATGTATAACCATTTTTCAGTAAATTGAGCATGATCTCTTATTCTATAGTCAAAATGGTCTGTCATAAACTTCCAATCACTGTTTTTATGCAAAAGAGCAAAATTGCGTTTCCAATATTTTGACCACTTTTCAACAGTACAGTCCATATCACCTTTTGTAGCATAAAAATGTATATGGTCTGGCATAATTATATATGAACCGACTAGCCATCCAGTAGCGTTTAACCATGTTTCACGCAATAGTTCATGATGATATTCAGTGGCTAACCATGGTACTCTTTTACTGGTACAAACAGTTACATATACTACAGTTGTTTGATTTGGAATATCAAACACTCCATGTGGTATAGTCTTTCTTACAGGATGCATAATGAAAATATCCTTTTATAATGATATTTAATTATAATTTCTTTTATAACAATTACGCTACGAATGGGAAGTTGTACCTGAAAACTTACGACGCTAACTGTTTTGTTAATTCCACTATTTCATTTATCTCCACCATGGTGAATAAACCACGGATGCCATCCGGGTGGATGCGGGTGAAGGGGGATTCTATCAGGTCGCGTTTTTCGACGGTCTCTTTATTCAAGATATATTCTTTCAATACACTCAAAAATTCCAATTGCCGGGTGGATAAATTGGTGTGGTTCTGAATGAACTGCTCAAATGCTTTGGTAACCGTATCCGGGAAACTTTCCAATATTTCCAATCCCAAAATATGCCGGATAAACTGAATGAACTTTGCTTTGCGGTTATTATAAACAGTTTTCAGCAAATCTTCTGTAACATGAGGATGTTCATCATGCAGCAAAGCAGCAAGTTCTTGCGCTTCTTCCTCGGTAATTTCTTTTCCATCTTTTATCTTCTGCAAAATAGGGTTGCTATCGGTGAGTTCCATAATAAGTTTCTCTACCATTTCACGATATAGAGTAACGTTCACTGATGAAAATTCTGGACCAAACTCTACCATTTCTTTTGTAGTTATTGAATCATAAAAATCATAATTCGCCGGTCCCGTTGTGTTAATTATTTTATCACGGAATTTCATTAAGGCAGATAATTTATCATCCAGTTCATCAAATGATTCGTCTGTTATTTTTGCCCAATAGCGATTGGTTTGTGCCAATTTGATGATAGCTTCCTGACGGAATACGATATTAACCGATAATGGTAGTTCACCGATTTGCTCAATTATATTATCTTTAAGTATTTCAAATTTCGATTTTTCATCTGCCAGCTTTGCTAATGATGCTTCCAGCAAGTCTTTCTGGAAACGCATGATGGTAAAATCGATTTGCGACATAGTTCTAAATAGCGGTTTAATAGTTGTACGTAAAAATTCTATTTTGTCATGCGTCAACTTTATCCAGAAATTATCATCTTCTATCCGGTGTAAATCTGTTGCTGATTCCTGAATAACAACAGAATTTTTCGGCAATTCACAAATCTGTTGTCGAAGTTTTTTAATCTCTTTTTCGGCAATAATATCATTCCCTATGTCGATAGCCTTCTCAATTTTATCAAGTCGGATGCCAACAAAACGGACTGGCAACGGAATTTGAATAATTGCATCTTTACCTTTTGGATTAAGCTTGAAATATTCAAAGTTGTCCCAACAATCGAGAATAAGGAACTTCTCTTTTTCAGTACACCATGATTTTATTTTATTCGATTCCAATAATCGTGTGCCACGACCAATCATTTGCCAGAATTTAGTGTAAGAATAAACAGGTTTTGCAAAGACCAGGTTCACTATCTCGCGAATATCAATGCCGGTATCCAACATATCAACGCTGAGAGCAATACGCG
>CAZNLA010000694.1:0-2348 GCA_964573385.1 uncultured bacterium | reverse complement strand
ATCCTCATGAACTCTTCTGCCGCGGCGGCTGGCTGAACCGCGATTCGATTGACTGGTTCGCCGAGTATACCCAGGTGGTGGCCCGGCACCTGTCGGATCGCGTCACAAACTGGATGACCTTCAACGAGCCGCAGATGTTCCTTGCCCTCGGGCACGTGGCCGGCTCGCACGCGCCGGGAGTCAAGTATGCCGATGCTGAGATGCTGCGCATCTGCCATCATGCCTTTTGCGCACATGGTAAGGCGGTACAGGCGTTGCGCGCGGAGGCCCGCCAGCCCGTGCAAATCGGTTTTGCCCCGGCAGCCTTCGTCAAGATGCCGCCGCAAGACAACCCGGAAGGGATTGAACTGGCGCGCCAGGCGATGTTTGCCGTCACCAATCGTGGCCATTTCAACAACGCCTTCTATATGGACCCAATGCTTCTGGGAAGATACCCGGAAGACCATCTGAAGCTTTTTCACGACGTCCTGCCACCAGTGCAACCGGGAGACATGGAACTGATGCATCAACCGCTGGACTTTCTCGGGGCAAACATCTACGGCGGGGTGACAGTCGAGGCGCGTAGCAATGACACCGGCGACTATCCGGAACGCCAGGAGGCGCAGGGGCATCCGATTACGATGATGGGTTGGCACACAGTGCCAGAGTCGCTCTACTGGGGACCGCGTTTCCTGGCCGAACGCTACCATTTGCCGATTGTGATCACCGAAAACGGCATGTCCGGCCACGACTGGGTCACCGAAGACGGTGCGGTCCACGATCCGTATCGCATTCATTACACGCGCCAGTACCTGCAGGCACTGAACCGGGCCATCCGCGACGGTGTGGACGTGCGCGGCTATTTCCACTGGTCGCTAATGGACAATTTTGAATGGGCTGAGGGCTACAAACAGCGGTTTGGCCTTGTTCATGTCGATTACGCCACCCAGAAGCGAACGCCGAAAGATAGTTTTGACTGGTATAGTAAGCTGATCGCAACGAATGGCGAGGAGTTGACATGAGTTCGTATGCGGATCTCAATCGTCGTTTGGCCGCCGACCCGAAGGCGAAGTATGAGGAGATGGTCTGTGTGGACGATTTCGAAATCACGTCGATCAGTAGCAAATACCACAAACACTAAAAATTATAATTTCAACTTAAAATTATGATTTTCTGTACGGATTTAGTTGCTAACTCACCAGAAACTACATGAAAATGAAATAATGTAGTCGTCGTAGAGACGCAAGATTTTGCGTCTTTACAATCAGTCAATATTTAAATGATATATCGTTTCGTGTTCTGAGGAAGGCGCGCAAATAGCTCATTTTGGCTGTTTAAAAATACATATAACTCATGGAACGTTCCTTATATGATAGTGTCATATAATATTAAAGAAAGGATGGACAGGTTAAAAATGAAATACTTTGCTATATCTCTGTTGTTAACAGGATTATTTAATCTTATTGGTTTTACTGCGGAACCAGTCGCTAATGAAATTAAAACTGATTTACTGCCCCATACCCGACAGTTGATTGCTGATAAAAAGCCAGTTCGGGTGGTGATTTATGGTGACTCTATCAGCGAAGTAAAAAAGGGGTGGAATGGCGGCGCAAAAACAGCGGAAGATAATTGGGGGTCGGTTTTAGTTAAAAAACTTGGCGCGGCATATCCTGACTCTGTTTTCACTGTCAGTTTCTTTGCTATCGGCGGGCAAAACAGTTATGAAGGTTTGGGACGGCTTGATTATCTGGAACCGTTTAAGCCGGATCTGGTGTTAATCGCGTTTGGCGCGAATGATTGTAGTTACCATTATTTGGTGCCGGAAGAAACAAAGTTGGCTTTGACTTCACTGGCAACTGAAATACGCAAAAGATATAACGCGGACGCGATAATTGTCGGCACCGGCGGAGATAATCCATTGAAACCTTTCTTTAAGCATTTGGACGAGACATTAATCGCACAAAAAGCGGCGGCGACAGACGCGAAGGTACTGTTTGTCGACATGCGCACAGCGATATTAACCGTGACCGATAGTGGTAAAAATTGGGCAGATTACCATTTTAACGCGGATAATTGCCACCCTACTAACAAAGGTCATATTATTTGGGCACAAACTGCATTCAACCAAATAGAAAATTATTTAAAGGGAGAAAAATGATGATTCACCTTGCATTCAATCAAAACTCAGTTAAAAAGTTATTGTTTGCGTTATTGAGTCTGATAGTACTTACTATCAATGTGTTTGCTGACCCGCAAACTGTTACTATCAAAGATTGGACAGGTCGCGGGTTTCCTCCGGATTTGGTGAATTATATCATCCCAACTCCTGTTGATGGCGGTAAAGGTTTGCGCGTGTTGGATTCCACCAG
>CAZNLA010000693.1:0-2378 GCA_964573385.1 uncultured bacterium | reverse complement strand
GATACTGACGTGGCACATTGTTCGGACGGGGGTTCAACTCCCCCCGCCTCCACCAGATTATCATCATTATTAAACAAAAATGGTGATATAACTAAAGTATGAATATTGATTTAAAAAAATTGTTAGAAGAACGTACAGCAAACTTCCCTTATAACGTTAAAGTAGCCCATAAACATTCTTCTATACATCGTATTGAAATCCTGAATAGCAAAACCTGCGGATGCTTTTATTGCTGCAAAATATTCTCACCATCTGAAATAGAAGACTGGTGTGATGAAGATGAAAATGATGAAGGACAAACTGCGTTATGCCCAAAATGCGGGATTGATAGCGTTATAGGAGATTTATCCGGTTATGAAATTTCAAAAGATTTCCTTGCTAAAATGAATAAATACTGGTTTAAATAATATCCGTTATATACCTTTACTATTGATTTTTTATAATTTTTTTGCGAACTAGCGCAATTATAAAAGGGTAATATATTAATATGATGAATATTTACAATTCTGTTACTTGTTATATTAACAGGACTTTCGCTTAAGGTCACTTCGACAAGCTCAGCGACTGGTCGCTGAGCCTGTCGAAGCGACCTTTTTAAGCATATTTTCTGTTAAAAGCGAAAGTCCTGATTAAATATAGAGGTGAAAATGCCAGCTGATTACCCATGGAGTAGTGCTGCGGCACATTTCAATGGCACACCAGACCCGATATTATCATAAAATTTCCCACCACCTGACGCAATAGAAGATTGGGCAGTATGGTTAAGTACAGACAGCGATACCGATATATGGTATATACGCCAGCAAACTCATACCGGACGACCTTGCGGTTCTCAAACATTTTTCGATAAGATAGAGACATTGCTGCAAAGAGATGTTAAACCACAAAAAAGAGGCCGAAAATCGAAAATAAAGGAAGGAAATAGTAAGAAAATTACAATTGAGTAGTCTGTCACCGAATTGCTGACAACTAATATGAGTGGTAATAATGAATTACGGTGTAATTACTATTTGGATGACAAATTAGGTTATGCTGCGAAAGATATATCGTTGATTCCAATGGATGATCAATTAGTTGAACATCAATCGCTTGTAACATCTCCTCCTACCGCACCATTTATCTATAATAATGGAAGTGATAATTCTGGAATTATCGCTTACTCAGAATCACAATCGAATACGCTGCAAGGTTGGCGAGTTGTTTTTGTAGGAACTGAGTCTAATCAATCAGGGGAATACTTTAGTCGTAACCATAATGCAAGAAGAATGCTTTCTGTAAATACAAATGTTTTGGATTATAATGAAAATAACAGGCAGAAATGGATATCAGGAACTTCTGCTTATAAAGGTATTATAGAATCATTACGTACAACTACTTTTGATGCTTGGAGGAAAACAGGAGGAAAAGAAGATACATGTTATAATGCGGTACAACATGCTTATTGGTCATTCGCTATATGTGATAGTATGTGGGGTAAATATAAAACTACTGCAGCAGTCGAATTAGGTTTTAAGTATGTTGAACTACATGAACAAGATTTTGCATGTGATGCCAACGGAAAATATAAAGATGCTTTTGGAAAATTTATAAATGAAGATGCAGGTATGAGGGCGTATATGAATCCTAAAACAAATATAATCAAATATTTCCCAAACGATGTTAATGTCGATACTGAGAAGTATTTAAATAACTATATGATTTATACTAAAGCTTCACGAATGGATTTGCATAATGATTATGTTGGAAGAAAATTATTTTATGATAATTATAAAAATGCAAAAAAATATACTTGTGATGATGCATTAAATAGTTTAAAAGCGATGACCGTTTATTACATTCCTTCGATGCAGACACACAAAGAAGCAGATAAAAAAGGAAACAATTTAAATGAGATAAGATTCTACCAACCTGGCCCAGCAGGAAAACAAAATAGAATTGATGGACAATTTAACACATTTCATAATCCAGTATTAGATTATGAGTTAGTTTATTTTAAATTGTAATTTTTATAATTATACTTTAATCAAGGTAACACCTTATTATAAATCAGTAAAAGGGCTGATAAAAGAAAGGATTGTATGAAAAAAAATAAACGCAACATTAAAATAGTGCTTTCCGCCATTTCAATAGCGATAGTGGTATCGGCATTCTTAATATTTCATCAGCAGATGCAGAGAAAATTAATTAAAGGTATAGATAATAACGATTATCTCCTGGTCGCAGAATCTTTACGTTATGGCGCTAATCCAAATAGTGTTATGTACTTTTATTATACACCTATGTCTATAGCAATTGAAAAAGGCAATCTGCAAATGATTCATTTATTGTAAGTATTCGGTAAACCCCATCTTTCTAATTCATTTATGCCCATCATTTAA
>CAZNLA010000692.1:0-2384 GCA_964573385.1 uncultured bacterium | reverse complement strand
AGGCTCAGCGACCGGTCACTGAGCCTGTCGAAGTGACCTTAAACGAAAGTCCTGTTAATATCGATTTATTCAGGTTTTACAAAACATACAAATTATCTAATCAACCTAACCACCCGGAGTTATGTAATAAGTTGATAATATATAGCCTGTAATTTTAATCAAAACCTTCATTTTAAGTTCCCCTCCTTGCCAAGGAGGGGTGGCCGAAGGTCGGGGTGGTTTTCGCCTACCTCAAATCTGCAACCTAAAAAAATAAGTTCTGCAAAAGCCTAATTCCACTTAAAACCAACAGCACTCAAAAAACCGCGCGCTATTGCCATATGCCCTGTCCATGTTGGGTGTACCCTATCCCAGGCTAAATTGGCGGAATGGCAATGTTCAAGCAATCTGTTAAATTCCGCCTGCATATCAACAAACAGGCAATTATATTTTTCTGCTGTCTGCTTTACCACCGCGCCATATTCATCCATCTTCGCGCGCATTGCGTCCTGTGCACATGGTTCAATATAGAATGGGGTCATTAACACCATTCCTTTGACAGTGCCCACTGTTTGCGCCACTAATTCATCTAATGTTGCGGCATATTCGTCAAGATACACATGGCTTTCGGTGATTTTGGGGATATCAAATTGACGCCAGACATCATTAGTACCAATCATTATAGAAACCCAATCCGGTTTTAAATCCAGAATATCGGTCTGCCAGCGATTTTTAAGGTCGCGAACATTATGTCCGCTGTTACCCTTATTAATTACCCGAATATTAATATCAGGATAACTGACACCAATTAACGCATCAACCATTGAGACATAACCATTGCCCAATGCCCCAAATAACCCCTCACCACTTGGTTGCGCGCGACCGCAATCGGTAATAGAATCGCCAATCATCACTAATTTTGCATTTGGTGCAATAATCATAACTTTTCTCCAATGGTTATTTTATCTGTCCCCATATATGGCCGCAATGCTTCCGGAACTATAACGGTTCCATCTTCCTGCTGGTAATTTTCCATTATCGCCGCCCATGTACGCCCTATAGCCAACCCACTGCCGTTTAATGTATGTACTAATTCCGGCTTGGCCCCTGCTTCACGGCGATAACGTATTTGTCCACGGCGCGCCTGAAAATCTCCACAGTTGCTACAGGATGAAATCTCGACATATTTGCCCATACCCGGCATCCAAACCTCGATATCGTATGTCTTTAGCGCAGAGAAACCCATATCACCGGCACACAACAGCACCACCCGATACGGCAGGCCTAATTGTCGCAACACATCTTCGGCATTGTCAGTTAATTTTTCCAATTCATCCATCGCCGTTTCCGGTTCAACAAATTTATACATCTCAACTTTATCAAACTGGTGTTGGCGAATCAACCCGCGGCTTTCCTGCCCTGCTGCCCCTGCTTCCGCGCGGAAACATGGCGAATACGCGGTATAACAACGCGGCAGGGCACCGACGTCGAATATTTCATCACGGTGTAAATTAGTCAACTGGCATTCTGATGTCGGTGACAAATATAAACCTTCACGCAGGCGGAATAAATCTTCCTCGAACTTTGGCAATTGTCCGCTTGCCTGCAATGAATCGGCGGATACTAAAAATGGCAACCAGAACTCGCGGTAACCGTGGTTTTCTGTATGCAGATTCAGCATGAAACTCATTATGCTGCGTTCCATGCGCGCGCCAATACCGGTGAACAGCGAGAAACGGGACTGAGCAATTTTTGTTGCCCGTTCGAAATCCAACAAGTTTAACCCACCTGCTACGTCCCAGTGTCCCTTTGGTTCAAAGTCAAAATTGCGCGGTTCACCCCAGGTGCGAACGACGATATTGTCTTCGCTATCTGCCCCTTCCGGCACAGACTCATCTGGGATATTTGGAATATTTAATAAAATGGCGAGAAACTCTTCATCAATTGCTTTTGCGTCTTCGTCCAACTGTTTAATTTCGTCACCCACACGACGCATTGCCTCTATCTGTTCGGTGGCATCTTCTTTATTGCGTTTCATCACCGAAATAGCCTGCGACACCGAGTTGCGTTCGGCTTTCAAAGAATCCGCTTTATTTAACGAGGCGCGACGACGTTCTTCCAGCGATGTCAGTACATCAATATCAATTTTCTTATTTCGTCTTGCCATAGCATCAACGACAATTTCCGGAGTATTTCTTATTAATTTGGGATCGAGCATAACCTCTCCTTTTCCTTAGCGGGGATTAACCGCAACGTAAATATATTTCAAAACTCTATCAAGTAACACTCCCCTCCTTTTAAGGAGGGGGTAGGGGGTGGTTTTAATTACAGGCCTTTCGCTTTCAAAGATAAATTGCTTAAAAATGGTCGCTTCGACAGGCTCAGCGACCGGTCACTGAGCCTGT
>CAZNLA010000691.1:0-2387 GCA_964573385.1 uncultured bacterium | reverse complement strand
TTTGCATCTGTACAATGTATCACAATTTTTGTGATGTGGTGTATTTGTGGTAGTCGTAGAGACGCAATATTTTGCGTCTCTACAATGTTACGCAATTTTAAAAGGGGATTTGCGGGTTGCTGATATGAATATTGATTACAAAAAAACTGGCTGTAACAATATTAAGCCAGGTGATTTTGAAACTATTCGATATAAAGATAAATATCGAATAGAATCGACACGATTAAAAGGATATGATTATTCATCTAATGGTGCATATTTTGTTACTATTTGTGTATTAGATCGCAAATGCGTATTTGGTAATATTAAAGATGGCAAGGTCAACTTATCAGCATTGGGGAAATCTGCTGAAGAATGTTGGCTGGCAATTCCAGAGCATTTCCCATTTGTAGAATTGGATAAATTTGTTGTTATGCCAAATCATATACATGGAATTATTGTTATTTTAAAACCAGATTTTTATGATGTAGAGACGCAAAATATTGCGTCTGTACCAGTGGTAAATAATCATTCGAAGACGCAAAATATTGCGTCTCTACCGGGTCAATTTGGGCCGCAATCACAAAATCTGGCGTCAATAATACGTGGGTTTAAAATTGGTGTTACAAAATTTGCAGGAAATAATAATATTCTTTTTAAATGGCAACCACGATTTCACGACCACATTATTCGCAATGAAAATGAATTTGCTAATATTCAGCTATACATAATGCATAATCCATTGAATTGGGAAAGTGACGATTATTATTCAAGATAAAAGGAACCTTATCGTGAATAACAAAAAGCAAAAATTTATAGTACCTAATAACAGTTTCACTGAATTCTTAACTGTATACAACACCACAGGGTAAAGTGAAATTAGAGATATTTCTGCGTGATGAAAACATATGGTTAACACAAGAGAAAATTGGAGAATTATTTGTTGTTGATAGAACATTGATAACAAAACACCTGAAAAACATATTTTTAACTAATGAATTGCAGGAAGATTCAGTAAGTGCAAAAATTGCACATACTGCTGAAGATGGTAAAACGTATCAAACAAAATTCTACAATCTTGATGCTATTATATCTGTTTGTTATCGGGTTAATTCGTTCCTGGGAACACATTTTAGCATTTTGGCTACTGAACGATTGAAAGAATATGTTATTAAAGGATTTACCATGGATGATGAACGCCTGAAAAATCCTGATAATATTTTTGGCAAAGATTATTTTGAAGAGCTATTGGCAAGAATTCGTGATCTTCGTTCCAGTGAACGAAGATTTTATCGTACCAATATGATTAATGCAACATATCTGTACTTTAAATACCTGATGGCATCTTTTCGGGTTTATTTCCGAAGAAGCTTGATATTTTTTCTCTAAAACTAAATAAAGCTTCACCCACGAAACAATTAGTTATTTTATTTCATTTTTCTATATCCCTCTTTTCCCTCTCAATACTTATCAATAAAAATGTAAAAAAAAAATCTGTTAACAAACACGAAACAATTATTTACATTTGCGAAACATTTGTGGTCAATACTCTTTATAGATTTCGGCCCGAAGGTGGTCGGAAATTACGGAAGGAGGAAATTGAAATGAACGAAAAGTTTCGCAGTCACTTCAGAATGGTTGCACTGGCAACCACTCTACTGGTTCCCGTAGTTGCCGCAATGGCACAAGGGTCGGCATCAAAAACTATTGATGATGTTGCAGTTGCCGCGTCCAACGCGCAAAATGCAGGTGATACCGCATGGATGCTGGTTTGTACCGCATTAGTATTGTTAATGACTCCAGGACTTGCACTGTTCTATGGCGGTATGGTCCGTCGCAAGAATGTATTGGGCACTATGATGCAAAGTGTAATGGCAATGGCCGTTATCAGCATTCAATGGGTACTCATCGGTTATTCTTTAGCATTCGGTCCATCTATAGGTGGAATTATTGGTGGTTTAAAGTTTGCAGGTTTAGCCGGCGTAGGTATTGAACCTAATGCTGATTATGCTGCTACCATTCCACACCTTGTATTTATGGCTTTCCAAATGATGTTCGCCATCATTACTCCTGCCCTTATATTCGGGTCAGTTGCTGAAAGAATGAAGTTCAAGGCTTTCATGATTTTCCTTATCCTGTGGGCATTCCTGATTTATGATCCACTGGCACACTGGGTATGGGGTGTAGGTGGATGGTTACGCACTCTTGGTGCACTGGACTTTGCTGGTGGTTTAGTAGTTCATATATCTGCTGGTATTACCGCTCTGGTTGCCGCTCTGATGATTGGCAAGCGCCGTGGTTACCCGGATGAACCAATGCCGCCACATAGTTTACCGTTAACCGTTCTTGGCGCTGGTTTGTTATGGTTTGGCTGGTTCGGTTTCAATGCTGGTTCTGCTCTGGCCGCT
>CAZNLA010000690.1:0-2389 GCA_964573385.1 uncultured bacterium | reverse complement strand
CGTCCGTGGTAGACGGACGGTGAGAACAGCGCCGGAGACAAACACTACAAGCATATGTATCACTAACAACCTTGACGGGCGTTACAGTATCACAACTGATAAAAATGGGTTGATTTATGTATCTGATTGGGGGAAATCTTTTCAAGTGAAGATATTTTCCGCAACCGGCAGTTATATGCGCGCTATCGGCACTCCGGGAGGACGACCATGGATAGCGAAATGGGATGCCAACGGGTTACTGGTGCCGCGTGGCATTGCAGTTACTGATACCGACAAATTATGGGTGGCGGAAGATGATAATAACCCCTCACGTGTTAGTGTATGGGATTCGAAGTCCGGCAAACTAATTAAAGATTACATCGGTCCATCATCATATGGTGGTGGCAACTGGTTTTGGGTTAATCCAAAAGACCCGACAATGGTGATGACAGAAGGGACGTTCTTTAACGTTGACCAGACTAAAAAAAGTTGGACACCGGTCTCAACAGCATTGCGTCGTTTAAGTCTGGACCAACCATTTATGCCAAACGGTGCCGCCGGTATGCCAACATCAAGAACTGTAATGCATAATGGTAAAACATATCTGTATTTATCAGATAATTTGTCTGTGACGGCGTTACGTTTGGATGGTGATGTCTTAACACCGGTTGCGTCTATAGGACAATTAAACACCGAATTATCAGTTAATGGCACCGCATTTGACGTGTGGGACAGTGACCTGGGGCACCATAAATATATGAATTGCCGACCGGCTTTCTTCACCGGTCATGCCGGACAGTTGTATTGTTGGAATGACCTTAACAATGATGGATCGGTACAGGAAAACGAGATGCAGTGGGCATCAATGGAACGTAGCGCGGAGCCACTGGCAGCAGGCAAATTTGGCAGTTGGGACTGTTACTGGGGAGTCGGCATTGGTCCTGACGGGTCAATTTATTTCCATACCAGCAACGGCAAGCATAACCAGATTTTCCGTCTGGATGCGGATAAATGGACAAACGATGGTGTGCCGGTATATACATTGGCCAACGCAAAGAAAATTATTGATAATGATAATTTAATTCATGTATTGGGGATGTATGTAACCAGTCAGAATAAACTGGTAATTAGTTTTGCGTTGGAATGGGCACCACTGCCGAAAAATGCCATTGAATGTTATGACCGTGACGGTAACCAGTTATGGTCGGTTGCTACCTACCCGGGTGCGCAACAGATAGATGACCCGGCTACAACAAATATATCCGGTGATTTTAATATTCCCGGCATTGGCAACGTTATTGGGTCATGGCAGTGGCATTTAAATGCTCATTCGTATTTACTGACAGAAGATGGAATGTATTTAACCTGGTTGTGTGATGATAATACCGGTGGACCCACACAAAACTGGGGAGAATCGATGCGCAGTTATTTTCAGACACCTGCCGGCGATGTATATATGGTAAATGGTGGTGCGGATTCTTACCACATGCTACGGATAACCGGGGTACAACAGGCGAAACGATTTGAATGCGCGAAAATGGTGTTGACAGAAGAAGATGTTCAACAGGCAACTATTTCCCGCCAGTCTGTTGGCGCGGTTGCTACAGTTGTACAAAAACCGATAATTAAAGTTACCCGGGTTAGTGCGGCGCCTGTTATTGATGGCAATATAGCCGACTGGAATATCACTGCCGGTATAACAATTTCTGCCGGTGGTAATCGATCTGCGGAAAATGCGATAAGTATGGATGATAGAAATCTATATTTGGCATACCGTGTGCATGGTTCTGCCATGTCAAATAAAGGGGCGGACTGGCGAACATTGTTCATAACCGGCGATTGTGTGGATATCATGCTTTCTACAAGTAAAGCATTGGATAAAACACATTATACCGCGATGGAAGGTGATTTACGGGTGCTTTTCAGTATCTTTAATGGTACCCCGATAGCGGTGTTGTATCGTCCTGTTGTGACGGGAACAAAGAATCCAATTCGATTAATGGCCGCTAATATTGACCAGATAATAAAACTGGATAGTGCTAAAGTTGCCATGTTGCGCACTGCAGATGGTTATACTCTGGAAGCATCAGTGCCATTGGCCGAATTGGGCATTAATTCCGCAAATGTATCCAACTTACGCGGTGATGTTGGCGTAATATTTGCCGACCAAACCGGGGCAAACCGCGCGCAACGATTATATTATTACAATAAGCAGACGAAAATAGTTGATGATTTAACCACCGAAGCAACATTGCAACCCGGTGATTGGGGACAGATTGAAATGCCATTGGGGATTAATCTGCTAAAAAATGGTAACTTTGAAGAACCGTTGGCAACTGACCAGGATTCCGGATGGGTGGTGATGGATATCCGTAATGGCGCAAAAGCATCGCTGACAACAGATATGGCG
>CAZNLA010000689.1:0-2390 GCA_964573385.1 uncultured bacterium | reverse complement strand
TACTGTTTTATCCATGATAATGATTGATTATCATTATTGGCCTGGATAACCTGATCCGGTCGTATTACGGCCGGAAAATCCTGAAAAGTAATAAAATCACTGACTCTCATACTTTTTAGTAGAATGTGGAGAGGAAATAGTTCCCAAATTTAAGCAAATTTTGAAAATATTTAATATTTTTTTGAAATTATTTTTATTTAAGATGTTTAGTCAATTTTGCATGTGAATATTTATCATCAACTTAAGTAATGATGATATCATTTGTTTTTCTCTTTATACCCATAAATATTCCACCGGGTCCCATTGGTTGTCGCAAAAATTGACCCATCTGTATCTGTTCGCCAAATAGTTATATTTCTGTCAGCTAACCTTTTTAGTAAATTTGGATGTGGATGATTCAAATTACCACGTGCAGAGATTAATGCTATCTTTGGTGTCAGTAAATCTAAAAAGGCATCTTTAGTACCTGTATCCGCGCCATGATGAGCGACTTTTAAAATATCAGCATGTAAATATGGATATCTGCTCATTAGCAATTTTTCACCGTTTTCATCAAGGTCACCGGTACATAACATGGTAGAACTGCCACATGTTATTAATGCTACTACTGAAGTGGTGTTGCCATCTATTTTATCATTATCCTGCGGATATAAAAGCGTAATATTTGAATTATTACCTAATGAAATAACCTGTCCCTGGGTTGCTGGCAAAATCTTTATATTTCTTTTTACCGCGGTATTATACAAAGCGCTAGTTTTACCATCAAATTTATTAGCTGGCAGATAAATAGTTTTAACAGTTAGTGCTGAAACAACTGCCTGTACCCCATTAACATGATCATCATCAGTATGGGTAATGATTATTGCGTCGATAGTATTTATGCCGGATAAGGTAAAACCGGGTATATATCTTCCCTGAACATATAAATTAGGAACTATAATTTCTTCACCGACTTTATCATAACCACGACTGCCACCATCTATCATAACTGTTTTGCCATTTGCACCCTGAACAATAATAGCATCACCATCACCAACAGATAACATCGTTACGCGCATTGCCGCACTATTAACATTGAATGCCCAATATATTGCTATCCCGGCAAAAAACATTAATAACAATATAACCCATCGTTCCGGTGCGATAGTTTTAATTTTTATCATCAATTCAGAAAAGTAATTCACAGTACAATAATAACGGCAGGAACTGATAATGGCAATAGAGAAATATAATTTAAGAGATTATTTTTTAATAGAATTTAATAACTGAAAATATTATAAAGGTAAAATATGTTATCAATATACTGCGTTCCCGGGGCACCACTGGAAGTTAATTGTTATCTGATAGCCGACCGTGATAAAGGAAAAGCAATTATTGTGGATGCCCCACAACAAGTTGCAAAGTTAATGTCAGAAAAAGCTGTCGAATGGAATGTTGAAGTCACAGAAATCGTATTAACCCATGGTCATTGGGACCATACAATGGGTATCTCTGAATTAAAAACCGCCTTTTCGGTACCAGTCTCTGCCAATCGTGGAGATTTAGAAATGCTGGAACATCCTTCCACAGCACCATTCAATATGCCGTTTGTCCTTACACCTTGTACCCCGGAAATATTTTATGAAGAGGGCGACAGTGTAATAGTTGGAAACCACATTTTAAAAGTATTTAATACAACCGGTCATACACCGGGATGTATTTGTTTATACAATGATGAGCATAACGTATTAATAACCGGTGATACATTGTTTGCTGGTACTTATGGACGAACTGATTTCCCCGGTGGCGACGATCGGCAAATGTTGAATAGTCTGCGCAGATTAGCTTCATTACCTGCAGAAACAAAAATTTACCCTGGACATGGACCGGATACAATTTTAAATCGTGAAAATTGGCTTGATCGTTTGACAGATAGGATGTAAGTAATGAAATTGGCTTCATGGCATAATCATACCGGAGATGGACCGCGATTTTCATATTGTGCGGCAAAAAATCTATCACCACAATTTTATATAGACGCCATTAATAATGGGCCTTGGAGTGCATTTGCTATAACCGACCACGTGTTTGCAATGATGGTGCCGGAAAATAGCAACCCATGGCCTGGTCAATGGTTTTTCAATGAACAGGAATTGCGCCGACATAATAGTTTTTATGAAGATAAAATTACGGCATATATGGAACGACTACAAAATATTTGTGATGGGAAAACTATTTTCGGGGGAATGGAAATAGAAGTTGACAGCAATTTAGAACCGATATTTGACTTAAATCTGCGGGATAAACTGGATATTGTTATCGGTTCAATACATCACCTGCCCGGTGAAACAGTTGACGATAAAATACGTTGGCATTTCGCCCAATTAGACGCATTATTAAAAGCACCAATT
>CAZNLA010000688.1:0-2412 GCA_964573385.1 uncultured bacterium | reverse complement strand
GATGAATAATATATATTGCAAATAAAAGTCTCATCGATTTCTGCCGCATATCGGGGATTATTTTGCAACTGTTTCGCCAGTAATTTACAGATAATCTGGGTTCTTTCAATATGTCCGCCGGTCTCGTCATCCCGGGATTCAGCAAGTTTTGATAACGCGACAATAGTGGATCTCTGCGCGTTTGATATTTCTGCCACCTGGTCTAACACCCGGGTTTCCAGCAGTTGGTTATGTTCGGCAAGTTGTCCCTGTAATTGGCACAACCTTAAATGGGTTGATACCCGCGCGTTAACCTCGGCAAATTCAAATGGCTTGGTTATATAATCAACCCCACCTACTTCAAAAGCAGTAATTTTGTCATTGGTTTCTGTCAAGGCACTGATAAAGATAACCGGAATATCTTTTAAAATGTTATTATTTTTCATGTGTGTGCATGCCTCAAATCCATTCATTTCAGGCATGGTAATATCTAATAATATAAGATCCGGTGGATTTTTTAACGCGGACGCAATTGCCGCCGCGGCCCGTTGAAAGGTGCGTACGTGGTACCCTTGTTCCTGCAACATTTCACCGAGTAATTTTAAATTAATAGGAGTATCATCTATTACCATTATATTAGGCGTTAATCTGTTGCCTTTAGTCATTTTATTCCCTCTTCTTTTGCTAACCATACTTCCAATGCGGAATAATCATACTGTTCTGCCATCGCGCGTAATGCCTGTGCGGCATCTTCATCTTCAGTTTCTACAATGTCAATTAACTTCATTACTTGCGCCATATCACCTTCTATTACTGCGTTATGAACTGTTTTTAATAATTCATCAGAAACTGTATATTTTCCGTTAGAAATATTATGTATTTTCTTACTTTTCGTTATATCTTCCTGTGCATAAATATAATTAATGCCAAGTCCTGTACCTAACGCGTCAAATAGTTCTTCCGGTCGGAAAGGTTTACGCACATAATCGTCCACCCCTGCTGCCCGTACCAATATTTCTTCTTCTTCAAAGGCACTTGCGGTAACCGCAATCACCTGTATAGCACAACCTGCTTCAGTGGATTTTATACGCCTGGTTGCTTCATATCCATCCATTACCGGCATACGCATATCCATCAACACCACATGAGGTGACCACCTCTCAATCTCTTCCAATGCTTCCACACCATTTGCCGCTTCACGTGTTTCAAATCCTACCGGCACTAATAACTCATTAAGTAATTTTCTATTATCCTCAATATCATCTACCACTAACACTCTTATCGGTTCTTTAGACTGTAAACCTATCACCTTTTTTGATTGTGATGCTATAGGTTCATCGCTTTTTTCTGCTTTATTTAACTTTATTGTAAACCGGAAACATGTTCCTTTGCCCAGTATACTGTTAATAGTAATATTTCCACCCAACATCTCCACCAACCGTCGGCTTATGGCCAGTCCTAATCCTGTACCACCTATCCGCGCACTGCCGGTTGCTTGTTGGAAAGGTATGAATAATTTTGCCATATCTTCTTCTGATATCCCTGGTCCGGAATCTTCAACTTCTACCACCAGTCTGATTACAGAATTATTACCAGTGACATTTTCGTTTACATCTTCAGCACGAACTCTTATTGCTACACCGCCGCTTTCAGTAAATTTAACGGCGTTCCCTAATAAGTTCACCAGAATTTGTCTTAATTTTCCTTCGTCAGTAGTTACATATACCGGAACATTTTCATTAAGTTCTATTAACAGTTGTAAACCTTTAGCTTCCGCGCGGGATCTGAAAATCAGTACTAAATCATCCAACAAATCATGCAATCCAAATGATACCGGTGACAATGTCATACGTCCGGCTTCAATTTTTGACATATTGAGAATATCATTGATTAACTTCAGCAGATGTGACCCACTGCGGAGAATTGTCCGCACATGGCCAGCATGCGAAGGTGATAATGAGCGATCACGTTCCAGTACCTGAGCAAAACCAAGGATAGCGTTCATTGGCGTGCGTATCTCATGGCTCATATTGGCCAGGAAAATGCTCTTTGCTTTATTTGCATCTTCAGCATAATTTTTTGCATCTGCTAATTCATTCGTTCGAGATTTAACCAGTTCTTCAAGATGATTCCTATGTTCGGCTAATTCAGCAATCATTTTCTTTTGACGGGTTATATCCTGGTGAGTGCCAAACATCATTAATGGTTTTCTATCAACTGTCCAACCAGATACTTTCCCGGTATCCTGCACCCATACCCAATCACCATTTTTGTGACACATACGTACTTCGCATTCGTAAAATGGTAATTCGCCATTAAAATGTCTATGCAGTAAATCAGCAGAAACCTGCACATCATCAGGATGTATTAATTTATTCCACAGTAATCCCATAGATCCTAAAAATCAATGATTTTCAGGATATTTTTATTTGA
>CAZNLA010000687.1:0-2446 GCA_964573385.1 uncultured bacterium | reverse complement strand
CGACGAATCCGCCATTAAAGAACGAATGCGCAACATGATAGCAATACGGGCACCTAAAGAATATAACATTGTGGTGCCAGAAAACCTGCAACCGGTTAATGAATACCGGTTAATATTCAATGCTCTATTTGATGTAAATTTGCCTATGTTACCCCAACATAGCTATTTCTCCACATGGGATGAACCGTATAAATTTGAAGATGTACAAAAAATAATCGAAAAAGAATAAAGAATGGTGTTATTACCGGGTAGAATAAAAAAGACCCGACAAACAGCAAATAATCCCGGAGATTATGATGAAATTATTAATAAACGAATTAAAGTCATATTATGCTGAATTTCGTAGCGACCGTGTATCTGGCATACCTGTGCCGGTACAGAATATCTGGTCAGATATCGCTACCGCAATGAATGAATTTGCCACCAGTAATCCGGATTGCCATCCTTCTCTGTTAAAATCACAACTACACCACGAAATTGCGGAACGTTTTCAACCGGTTATTTTCCCTCACTCTCCTTTTTTCTTTGAGATGGGAATGCGCTTTTCAGAGAATTGGGGATGCCCGTACCCAACTGACCGCATGCCTGGTGCCTGGGTATTTAACCGTAACCTGGCATTAATTGATGATAAACAGGAAAGAAAATTTCTGCAGCCATTTAACCTTCACGGCGAAGAAAATCGTATAGGACTGTGGAACGTTTACGGTGCGTCCGGCTTTGATTCTGACCACCACAGTATAGGATATTCTAAATTGCTAAGCGTAGGGATAAATGGCATTTTACAGGAGATAGCAGAACGCATGGATAGTCCATGTACCCCACACCAGTTGGCAAATTTGCAGGCAATGCAGATGAGTTGTCAGGCAATATTGCGAGTCGCGGAACGGTTTAATGAAACTGCACAGGTGCAATTGTTATTGGCAACTGACCCGCAGGTTTGCAAATTCCTCAACATGATTATAGACGCGACAGAACGCGTCCCCGCATTGCCGCCGCGAACATTTTATGAAGGATTGGCGATGATGTGGTTCCTGCGCGAGGTAACAGCATCACTGGAAGCAATCGGGATATCTGTTGTTGGCCACATGGATCGCCTGTTGTACCCGCTATACCGTGCTGATATCGACGCCGGACGATTGACCGAAGATGAAGCACAGGATTTACTGACGCGGTGGATGATGCCAAATGATATAAAGTTTCATGTTGACGATAGTTCATGGCCGGAAACCAGCACATGTATGGAACTTGGCGGTTGTGACGCAGATGGCAATGTAGTCTGGAATGACCTGACAAGATTAATAATTGAAACACATCACGCTAACAAGTTTTTCAATCCCAAACTTAACTGCCGTTACAGCGCAAATTCACCACAGGAATATCTCGATTTAATCAGCGAAACTATTCTTGATGGCCATAACCATTTTGCGTTGTTGAATGATGACATACTTATCCCCGCCTGCCAACGTGCCGGGAAAACATTAACCGAAGCGCGATTATATGTTAACGGTGGATGCCAGGAAACGATAGTAGAGGGTGTTGAACACAGTGCCGGTGCGTATTATTATTTTAATATGCCACGTGTGCTGGATATTTGCCTGCAACCACTTGATAAATTACCAGCAAATATGTCGGAACAATCAATAGCGTTGCTGCCAAAACCAATTATCGCGACCAACTTTGATGATTTTTATAACGATTTCATGCAGATATTCAAAGATTTAGTGGCCACAGGTGCCGGTTGGATGGCGGAGATTGGCAAAGAACAGTGGCGATTGCACCCATGTCCATTATTTTCGACTACTTTATTGGGATGTATTGATAATGGTATGGATTACACCCAGGGTGGCGCGAAATACAACCCAAGTGGAATATCACTTGTTGGGTTTGGTACTCTGATAGACTCGCTTTTCGCAATTAAAAAAGCTGTTTTTGATGATAAAAAGCTGACGCTGGATGAATTACGGCAATGCCTGCTAGATAACTGGGTCGGCCATGAGGATATGCGGAGATATTTGAAAGAGTTGCCGAAGTTTGGCCATGGCAATGAAGAAATGGATAAATTTTCTGGTGAATTCGCGAAGGAAATAGCGGAATTCGTACGGACCATACCATCAGAACGCGGTGGCAAGTTTCAACCTGGGTTCTTCGTTTATTACGCATTTGAATGGTTTGCTCCTTTTGTCCGCGCGTTACCGGATGGTCGCCAGACAGGTGACTTTTTATCGCAAGGCGTTACCCCCCACCGCGCCACCGCACCAGATAGCCTGACCGATGTTTTCCACTCGCTGTCACATATAGATTTCCGCGATTATTCCGGCAATTGCGTGCTGGATGTGCAATTGCCAACCGGCAGCGAATTGCCAGTAAATAAACTATCCGCGGTAATCCGCATCTTCGCGTCACTTGGCGGACCGACACTGCAATTAAATTACACATCGGTAGATGA
>CAZNLA010000686.1:0-2446 GCA_964573385.1 uncultured bacterium | reverse complement strand
TGATTACTACCATTGTAAGATAATAACGTATCACTGCGCAACCACAACTGCAAGCCACTTATCGATAAGGGTGAAAATATTTTGAAGTTATAAACATTGGAAATCGTTTGATTTCCGCAAATACTTTTGGCGATTACCCTCCAAAAATACTTATTGCTATTACCTATTGTGAGTTGCAAAGAAGGTGTAGTAATATTGGGAATAATGGTAACGTTCTGATTAAAAGTTGAGTCAACAGAGTATTCAAAGATATAGGAAACGGCATTTACCGCTTCGTTCCATGCAAATTGAAGGGTATGACCTGATGTTATATAATTATTAATAGGTTCAAAAATGGTGAAATTAAGAGGGGGTGGTGCGGAACCAACCACGGTAACATTATGTGAAATGGTCGCTTCGCATCCCTTAATGGTTTGAATGGCTAGAGAAACATTATAAGTCCCTATTGTTGAAAAAATGTGGTGAGGATTTTGAGTTGATGATAAGGGGGAAGTATCACCAAAATCCCAAGACCAAGAAGTTATTGTATCGCCAACAGCCGGAAGACTTTCATCAAAAAATAAATTCGAATCACCTAAGCACACACTACCTGATGAAAACTCGGCTATGGGTGATTGTGTTATAATAATCGGTTTGCTATAACTATTACTACATCCTCCTGAACTCACCGTAAGGTTAACGCTATATGTATTCCCTGAAGTGTATACATGTGTCGGATTTTGTAGAATTGAACTTTGTCCATCGCCAAAATCCCAATACCATGCATTTCCTGCTGGCACAGAACTGTTGGTAAACTGAACTGCATGGCCAGAACAGACTGAAGTGTTACTGAAATTAACTGCTGGTGCAGTGCCAATTACCGTCACTTGAATTGTATCTTTACCAATACAACCATGCGTATTTGTTACACTAACGCTATAATTTCCCGTTGTGTCAATCTGTATGGCAGACGTTACTGCTCCTGTAGACCATACATAGGTAAGATTTAATGGCAAGGGAGTTGGAGCAATCAAGTGTATAAAATTCCCCGAACACAGATTGGTATCATTGCCCAGAGAGACTATATTCTGAAAATTATCTTCTGACACCGTTATAGTGTCTGATATTGATGAACACTGTCCGTCGCTTACCGATACCCAGTAACTACCCGAAGTATTTACGTTTATAGTTGGAGTGGTTGGGCCTGATGACCATTGATAGGAATAACTACCTAGTAACCCTGATGACAAGTTGACAACACTACCTGTACAAAATAGTGTGTCATGTAAATTTATTACCGGATAAATGACCTTAACCGTGTCGTAAGATACAATACCAAAAATGTCTGTGGCTCTTACCCAGTAATTACCTGCTTTGTTTACCGAAATGTTTTCGGTTGTTGCACCTGTCGACCATAAGAATGATGTAAAACGACTGCCTGCATAAAGGGTAGTATCGCAAAAGCCATGAGCGATATTAATATCCGGACCCAAATTGACTGGTGGGGCATATTTGTTCGAAAGATAGTTCTCAACTGACTTACGATCGGCAATATTGAGCGCAGTATTGAAGACTATTATCTCAGCAATATCTCCTTTCAGGTAATCTAAACCCTGAGAATAACCAATGTTATAATTGGCGTTGGTAAAGGAACCGTTTAACGTAGCATCTGTCGAATTGCTCTGGGCCAGACCATTAATAAACAAATCTGTCCTGAATCCATAATTTTTTATCCCATTTAGTATTTTAAAGGTAAAACCCGAATTAGGCAGACTTCCTGTCGGACTCGTCAATAGAACAGCACTATTATGAAGATTTATACTCTCATAACCCGCCAATAACCTACGACCAAAACTAAAACCATTATAATAGGCATTGATATCGAACATTCCTGCCAGGTTGCCACTTTGAGCATCCCCCTTCAAAACAACAAATACACTGATGGATGAATTTTGTAAATTACTTATCGTAGTGCCGTTCAACAAATCATTTACACCATCAAACCTTATTGCACCATAATGATTAATACTCGAAATGTTTGCAACATACAACGGCTGATAAGCTCCAACACTCTGTATCGCATTATTACCATTGCCACTACAATCACTCCATTGTGATACCTGATTACTACCATTGTAAGATAATAACGTATCACTGCGCAACCACAACTGCAAGCTAGGTAAATGATTGGGTTTAAATTGTCCAAATGTAGAAACAACAGGAAAAAGGATAAAAAATAACCACAATCGAAAAACCAAATTATCGTAGAGTTTGAATTTCATGGGCAAAGGAGAAAAGTCATAACAAATATATGACTTTTTTGGTTACAATTGTAAAAAAAATTAAAAAGAAAATCAACATCATTATTCAGGATATTACAGAAAATCGTTAATTTTACTATCTAATAACCACTATGATACTTTTGACTTAGTAATGACAGAAATTTATGGCCATCCAACTAATATCC
>CAZNLA010000685.1:352-2450 GCA_964573385.1 uncultured bacterium | reverse complement strand
CACCCATCGGTCATACCAATACAAGATGGCAAAGAATCCGGCATTGGCAAACTACCTGCCGATTGCTCTAACTGTGTTACATGATAACTGGTTGGTGTACGCGCAAAAAGGCAAAGGGCACGATTATCCTGCTGGCTTACATAACCATTTATAGGATTTCGTTCATCTGCCTGAAAAAAAGCACAATCACGCTCAAGTTCAGATATCCCAACTGCAATCATCAAATGATTTTGCTGTGGAAAATAGTGTCCGCCGGTCATAGACCCCATAGCAGCATTTTGTAGTTGCCATGTCTTAAACCTGAATGGAACAATACTTGCTCTACCCTCTGCGCGGTGCGGGTATGACCTGTTTATAAACTCCTCACGGGCATTTGCCGGCGGGGTATAATTCAAGTCATCAATAGTATCAAGAAACCGAAACGCGCCAGCACCGGGTGTTACAAACAACCGATAATCACGCGCGTTGCCAACTACCCCAATTCGCAGCAATGGATGAGAAACCGCATATTGAATTGTATACAGATGGTCTAACATCATCCGCGCTTCATCCTGTATATTTTTGTCAGTGGTCGTTTTAATAATTCCCATTAATCCTTCATATACAACTTCGTTATATGTCGGCGAACAAAACTCATCGATACCATATGTCGACACATGGTTAGTCCAACGTTGCCACTGTGCTTTGCCGTCAAGGCATAATCGTTTAATATCAAGAGATTTACCCAACATCAATAAAGCCTGAATATACAAAACAAAGATATTGCTATACGCGGTAAAATCGCGATGAACATCAAATACTTCGTCATCCCAACGCCGACAAACGGCCTTAACAGTTGCCAATAACGCCAATTTCAACTTCGCAACTAATTCATCACCCAACTTTGCCTGCCAATTATCATAAAGATTCACCATATCCGGAATCAAAAATAAAGTTGCATTCAAATCCCGCCATGTTTCTGGCAACATCATGGGGAAACGTCCATAATCCCAATCCGGCGTAAGCATCTGGGTAGCCAGAACAGCATTAATAATGCCAACAGACCGCGCAACATCGCCATCATAATTACGACGTAATAACAATATGGCATATTCAAGCGATTGTTGTGCCACTAACAAACTATCTCTGTGGCGTATCAGATAAGAATCAGTATCAAAGATTTTCGTCAGTTGTTCAATACGCGCAATATTTATTGAAGTTAATAACATAACCACTTACCTTACTTCCGCAATCGATTACGTTACAAGTTTAATACTTGGCAGATAAGTTGTCAATCACTTTATCAGTGTTATTCATTATTCTATTTCATTCGAACATTGTTCTTTTACATTAAACCAACTAGGCATTTTTCACCTGTTCATCCTATGGGAAATTATTGAAGGTGTAATATTAACAGTTCATACCTTGTAATTATGCCAATCAATTCGAGTTGTACCAATAATTATGAATTAATTTTAAAACAGTAAGACTTTATCACTAAGATTATCAATTCATCCGACTGTAAACCGATAAAAAGCTGTTTAAATATTTAACAACAGGTAAATTGCGAAATATTTCATTTTCGTTACCCATTATTGCAACAGCACACAGACAACGTCTATATAAAAAATCAACACAAGGTATGATATACATCATCAATTGCAAATAAAATCTAAAACATTTAAGAATAGAAAATCATCTTCTATAATACGGTGGCTTCAAATTGTCCTGACATCTCGGAATGGTGACAACTACACGGTACGCCCTGGCTCCACCACCATCCCACAGGCTACTTTCTTTACGACTACTTCACCCACACACCACAGAGTTTATTCGTCAATTGCCATTTCATTGATCATCAAGTATCATTAGCTACGTCAATCGGCTTTTTATATAAGGATACCTATCATCGTACAACATAACAAAAAAGAAATATTTATTAGTTCTGAATTTGATGTGGCTATTCCTGGGCGGATATCTGTTGTTGATCGTATAGTGGCAAAGCGTTGGGAATTGGCGGCTTTGTTTGTTATGTGTGGGATTTATCTTATTTCTTATTTTCAACGGTCAGCAATTCCAGGCACGATATTTAACCGGTTGCAGACGGAATTGCATTTGT
>CAZNLA010000685.1:0-342 GCA_964573385.1 uncultured bacterium | reverse complement strand
AGTGTTACCGGGTTAAGCGCGATGTTTATGTATATTTACGCGGGCATGCAGTTATTTGTGGGGATTGCTGCTGACCGTTTAGGTGGCAGACGTGTGTTGATGTGGGGTGGATTATGTATGTTGATTGGGTCTGTTATATTTCCGCTTTCGCATGAATTATGGGCGCTTTATTTAGGACGTATTCTGACTTCTTTGGGTGCGAGTTGTTTATTTTTAAGTATGTTGCGTGAAGTGAATATTCTGTTTTCTCCCTCATCTTTCGCTGTATTTTTAGGTTTTATCGGTTTTTGTGGCAGTATCGGCGGGATTATGGCGATGTCACCATTTAATTGGGCATCAACT
>CAZNLA010000684.1:0-2456 GCA_964573385.1 uncultured bacterium | reverse complement strand
ATCTTCATTCGGGGACCATTGAAACCATTTCGACCAATCAGCAGGAAAAGGCACATCAGCAACAGTCGGGCACCATTTGAAATCTTTTGGAGTAATCACTGTAAACTCTAACTGATGCTTTTCTTCAGCTACAATATTATCTGCGGCAATCGATACCCTGGCAGCACCATCAGTAGGTATGTTTACCGGATTAGTAAAGTTTATAATTACTTGTTTTTCTTTATCATCGCCAAATCGTAACGCGGTTATCTTTGAACCCAAATCACCTTTACCAAAAGGCAGATTACTTGTTGTGTTGCCTTCTTTGGTTGTGATAGTGCATTTTTTATTACCATAATATCGTTCACCGGGGGTAATTCCCAATACTATCATGGTACATTTAGTATCACGTTCAACCGTCAATTCTGATGATATTGTTAACTGATTAGCTCCGGTTTTCTTTGCGTTTATCGTTAGTTTTGCCGGCACATTATTTATTTTAAATTCAGATACAGCCGAATTATCACCATCAACATTGCTAACCTTAACTTTCGGTCCAATCCATTGCCACTTTGGTCCCCATGCCATAACATCAATATTCAAAATGGTGCCATCACTATCAGAAAAAGCAAATCCGCCTGACGCGTTTCCCAAAGTAATGTTGGGTTCGTCAGCAGAAAGTGCTGGCACCGATAACCCAATTAGCAAGCAAATGAAGGTAAAACAACAAAATAACAGATAATTCATCATAGCAACCTTTATTGACTGGTATGCACATTTGTGGAATTTTAATATTGCATTCAGTCGATTTAATTTTTATCTTTTATCATTTTAAATAGAGTTATTAATGATGTCAATGAATAAACTTGAAATTGTAAATTGTAAATTGTAAATTGTAAATTGTAAATTGTAAATTGCAAATTGTAAAACCTGTCTGAATTGTACGGAATGCCGGGGACGGCATTCCGTACAGAAAAAATAGAAATAATTGGGTTTTGCAAAAGCCTGTGTAAATTGTAAATTACAAAGGAAATTGCGAAACCTAAAAATTATATAAACACCATACTACAAACCTACAACCTGACATCAAAAAAACATGTATTGAAAAAGCCGTGTTAATTTAAATAAAATCTATCACTGCGCCGACTCGTTTACAATTTCACGTATGATATCACCATCAAGGCGTTGGCCAATACATATTAAAATCGCGCCACAGGATGGTTCTTTTTTGTACTGCGTAATATCAACAGAATCATAAACGCGATGCAGTAAAAACCAGTCGCTACCGTTATAAGCAAAACCTTTTACACGTATGGCGTTAACCGGCAATTTTTCCATCATAATTTGAATTTCTTCAACAGTCATATCCGGTAAATCTACTGCTACTGTAAAAAATGAATCTGGTAATTCTTTATGATGTTGATGATGATGATGGTGGTGGTGTTGATGTTCGTCACCATCTTTACAACCGCAATCACATGTATTTACAGTATAAAAAGATTTATAATTCACCATTTTTTCAAATTCTGCCACACCGATATCGCCATATTTTGCCGGCAATATGTTGGCATTATCAGACAAATCATCAATTAATTTATATACTTCACTGTATAATTCTTCATCAATTTCATCTGTTTTATTTAAAACGATAACATTACCTGCCCGTACCTGTTCTTTCGCCAATTCTGCAACTTTTAATACTTTAACCGCTCTCTTGCTGTCGACCAGTGTAACCACCTGAGAAACAGCAACCTTGCCGGTTAGTGACGGTGTACTGACAGCAGAGATGACATCAATTGGATTAGACAAACCACTACATTCAATAATTATCATATCTGTATCATAATTATCAATAACATCTTCCAGGGTCTGGGATAATCTTGATTGCAAAGTACAACAGACACACCCGCCTAATATTCGCACACTATCTGTTACTAAATCATCAAGCAATTCACCATCAATATCTGCCTTGCCCACTTCATTTATTATCAACGCTGGTTTTATATTATATTTTGCGCAAATCGGAAGAAAATTACGTAAAAAAGTAGTTTTTCCACTACCTAAAAAACCTGATATTATCATTACTGGAATCATTTTTTACCTCTCGTCGCGGTGATTATAATCTTTTTTTGATAGTAGTTATATATCGTATGATAGGGATTTTTAGCAAATTTTCAACTTTTTTAAAAAAAATATTAAAAAAAGTTGAAAAAAGATTGAAAATCATAAGATTTCCTATTGTACATCTGAGTGTAAATGTATTATATTCAAGAGAGAAAAAAACGGTACTCTCCCTGGGCACCGAATTTGAATCAAAAATGCAATTGGAGGAAAGAGAAATGGTACAGGCTTATTGCGTAAAATGCAAAGCGAAAAAAGAAATGAAAGATGCTGAAGCGGTAACCATGAAGAATGGTAAACCGGCAACTAAGGGAATCTGCCCTGATTGCAGTACCAAGATGTATACCATCGGTAGC
>CAZNLA010000683.1:0-2459 GCA_964573385.1 uncultured bacterium | reverse complement strand
CCGGTCGCTGAGCCTGTCGAAGCGACCATTTTTAAGCAGATTTCTCTTACAAAGCAAAAGTCCTGATCAGATTATTTTATAAAATCTTTTTTCAACAAAACAGTTTCTTCTATTAAAAAATCACCATATCCCCATCCTATTTTATCCGCGTCTTTTGTTAATGCCATAATTCTATCGCTAAATTGCCTGTAAATATCAAATCCACTTATTCTAAGCATATTTGCCATTTCTTCAAAGGCAGTCTCCAGACTGTCATAAAATGGTTCATTTATATCACCATTAACAACGGTATATTCGGTTCCGCATTCAATAAAAGTTAGCAATAAATCAATAATGCCAATGGTATTACGAGTTGTTTTGCTATATTCCTGAACCATTCTTTTACTGTCGGTCAACATATTCTTGCTAAAACCGCGATTAGTTATAAAATTCTTTTTAATATTTTCGCGAAACAGTTCTAAAGTGGTATTATCATTACTTTCAACCATATTAGCCTGCAAAATAGCCTGTGCTTCCACCGAGAAATCAAATATTTTCTTAATTAATTCAATCAAATCTTCTTTTGACTTTTCATTTAACTGCTGTTTTATGGAACCCCATACAGGAACTTTCTTTTTTTCTTTCATTTTTACCTCATACCCTGATATGAATAATACAAATATTCTCATTAAACATCAACTTTCAAAAATTATATGTAACAAAAGATGAATTTATTCGTATAATATAAAACATTTCCGCATTACTGCGAAATAAGGAGTTTATATGCGTACAACGATTTTCACAGTTCTATTTCTGTGTGCAATTTCCATATTTGCACAACAGACAGCACCTACCCGTGTGGTTAATGCTGCGTTATTTAAAAACGGTTACGGTTGTATCGTCCGTGAAGTCACTATTGCTGGCGGTGACAATAAGGAAACCATCATTGATGATGTACCTGCTCCGGTACATGGCACTTTTTGGCTGATACCATCACAGGATGTGACATTAACTTCAATTACTGCAACAGAAGGCGAATACAAGCGTCAACTGACAGCGATATCATTGCTGGAATTGCTGCAGGCAAATGTTGGTGAGAATATAGAAGTTAAAACTGCAGATGGTTGGATTGCCGGGAAATTGTTGACCTTCGCGGAAGTAAGGAAACCTGATAATAATATGCCGCCAAATATTCCGACTGATAATAATAGTCCATATTATGGCTACAACAGGTCATATAATCCCACTTCCAGTTTAGCGATGCATTCGGATGTTGGAAATCTGCTAACCATCGAAACAGCAGAAGGAACTATAGGGTTGCCAATGCTTGCGGTTACTCAAATCCGCAAACGTCCAGGAACCGGTGCATTGAAGACAACAATCAGCCATGTCGAATCCGGCGCGATATTTAAAATAAAGACCAGCGGAAAAGGCGGTACAGCACAAATTGCATATATCACTCGCGGCCTTAGTTGGGCTCCCAGTTATCGTTTGGATATCGGTGGACAGTTAGCACATTTAAACGCAAAAGCAGTATTGATTAATGATGCTGAAGATATTGTCACTGACGATTTATCATGTGTTGCAGGTTATCCAAATATTAAATTCGCACAAGTTGTAGACCCGCTTGCTATGCAGGGAGATATTGGACAATTTATATCACAACTGCAAACACCTGAAAATAATCAATCCGGTCGGTCAAATGTCATGACTCAGCAAGTTATGATGAATAGCGCATACAATTCTTCGCCATCATACCCAACCATGAATGCAAATCCCGATGACGATAAAGACCTGCATTTTTATAGTTTTAAAGGGATAAATATCAAAAGAGGTGAACGGGTATACTTGCCGTTGTTAGAGATGAATGTGCCATTTACTGATATTTACAAATGGGATATTGCTACAACGCGTGATTATAACGGTTATGGGTGGAGGAATCAAAACGACCAAAACAGCCCGCCACAGTCTGAAGATGTTTGGCACACTATTCGATTTAAAAACAATGATAAACAGGTGTTAACCACCGGACCGGTAACGATAGTGTCTACTAATGTTTTTCTCGGACAAAATGTATTATATTATACATCTGCCGGTGGATATACTGATGTGAATATCACCAAAGCCGTCGATATCAAAGCGAAGTCAACCGAAGAAATACTCGAATCAAAAGATAATATCACTATCAATAACAATTCATATCAAATATACATAAACCGCGGTAAGATGACAGTAAATAATTACAAGCAGGAAAATGTTAAGGTTGTTATTAAAAAAGATATCTATGGAGATATTACTTATACATCAATAAAGCCAACCGCTATTAATGAAAAACCAATACAGTATGGAGTAAATGCGATTACTACCGCAGTATGGGAAGTCACTGTACCGGCAGGCAAAAGCTTTGAAATCGAATACAAATATAGTAAGTATTCGGTAAACCCCATCCCACCAATTCATTATATGCCCATCATTTAGTT
>CAZNLA010000682.1:0-2468 GCA_964573385.1 uncultured bacterium | reverse complement strand
GACAACCGGAAGGCCAGGGCGGATATTTTGGCAAATTAAAGGTAGAGGATGGCAAGCCGGAACGCTATTTTGTTATCGGCGGTGGTCAGGACGCGCGTGTATGGGAAGTTACCGGACTTGATAGTATAAAAGATTTACCCGGTGGTACCTATGAACATACACAAAAATTATTCGAAAAGGCTGAAAAAGCACAACGTGAATACAAAATGGCTATGGCGGCGGCAAATATCATCACCATTGGCAAAGATATAACCACGGCAAAAACTGTGGATAAAGATTTTGAGGCAGGACGCGCCTTTAAAATTAAAATGGCGCGCGACGCGAAGAATCTGTATATCGATTATGAAGTGAAGTCTGATACTCAGTTAATTAATAATTCACCGGATCCAAAGTTGTTGTTTAAAGGTGGTAATTGCATAGACGTTCAGTTTGAAAACAGCGTTGGCGAACCTGTGCGCGTATTGATTACCCGTTATCAAGGCAAGCCGTTCGCGGTAATTTATTTCCCGAAGGTGAAAGATTTTAAAGGAACACCGACAATCTTTAATTCACCAACCGGCAAAGAAAGCTTTGATGAAATAAAATTCCTGGATAACATTATCCTTGTATATGAGAATGTCGACAAAGGATTCCATGCCCAGGCGGTAATACCACTTGATGCTATTAGACTGCAATTGAAATCCGGACAGAAGATAAAGATGGATGCCGGTTATATTTACGGCAATGCCCAGGGTGCCGGTAAAGCGGTTCGTCGCGCATACCTTTTCAACAATAGTTTCTCGGCAAATGTAATAGATGACATCCCAAACGAAAGCCGACTGGAACCAAAAGAATGGGGAGAATCGCTGGTAGAATAAGATTGTAATTACGAATTACGAATTTGGAATTAGGAATTGAAGAGGCAATTGCAAAAAAGTGGTTATATAAGTTTTGCAAATGCCTCTTTAATTTTTAATCAGGAACTGACACTGGGTGGCAAAGTCATGAAGGTATCTGTCCCATCAGGTTTTCTCTTTGCATCTCTGTGTAATTATATTTGCTTTCCTTCTATTTTTTAATTCTACAAAAACCCCTGAAATATTGGCCGGCCTGTTGCTATGGCGCGAAGTTTGTATTCCAGGAATATTGTTCCGGTGCTTAGGGTGCCGATTTGGTCATTTGTTAAGATAGCTTTTTCCATGGCGAAACCTTCTATCTGTGCTTCCTGAATGCGCATATCCAACAATTTTTCCATTTCAGGATGTAACCATTCCTGTGCTTCTTTTAAGGTATTGAAGTTTTTGCATTCTTCCGGTGTATAGGCAGCGAATCCGTATTCAAGTGGTAATACCGACCCTTCCAGTTGCATTGTTAACACGCCACATATCGCGCCGACGGCGTTGGCCACTTCGGCATGTTCCGGCACTATTAATTCCGCGCCTAATTTTTTTGCCGCGTCCCGGGCTAATATCTGTGCCGGGGCACCGATGGCAATTAATGGGTATTCGCAATGTGTTTGCATCGAAAGTCCAAGAATGGAATTACCTGAACAAAGTAGACGTAATAATTCCCGGTTAGCCGGACCATTTGGGTAATCAGGCAGGTTTGGTTGTCGGTGACGTAATACCCGGTGCAGTAATTGTTGCGTCATTTTGGTGCTGAACAGTTCCAGGCTTCTTGATGCAAGTTTTTCCGGTGTTATTCCTGTCCGGTGTGCGAAAATACGCATCGCAATTTCTGACGCTTCGCTGTTCCATACCGAATACAGTCCTAAAACATGCATAATATCGGTGGGTGTTAATGTTGCCTGTTGGATAACGCCGGATGTTTCCAGACGGTCAACCGGTACCAGTGATGGATCGCAGGCATCAATTATTTCCGCTATTTGTCGGCGCGATCGGGGCCCATCGGCCAGTGCGGCCAGCATTTTTACTTCACTGGTGGTAAGGTCGCTATCTTTGCATTCGCGCATTAACAGGAAAAACTCTGTCGGTTGTACCAGTGTTGAATTAGTTTCGCGCAGTGACCATAAATTGTTCAGTTCATCGGTAATATATGGATATTTATATGCCAGGTATGCCAGTGGAATTGCGCGGCGTGGCCCGATTGTTAATTCGCGTTGCCAGGTGAGGGCAATAATGCTGTCGCCACCCAAACCTATTGTTTCAATATCCACCGCGCGTACGATGGTATTCCAATCGGCCACACTGGCACCTGTTGATGTTACCATCGGGTTTCCGTCAACAATAACCGCGATATCACTGGTAGTTCCGCCGATATCTACCACCAGGCCATTCTGTATGCCAGATAACACCTGGGCACCGCAAACACTGGCAGCAGGTCCGGAAAGAATAGTTTCCACCGGGGTATGGCGTGCGGTTTCTTCGCTCATTAATGTGCCATCACCACGAACCACCATCAGTGGCGCATGGATATTGTGGACGGCCATTGTTGCTTTGACATGGTTTATCAGGTCGGCAATTATTGGC
>CAZNLA010000681.1:0-2490 GCA_964573385.1 uncultured bacterium | reverse complement strand
TAATCTTCAAAAGGAGAAGAAAAGATGAGTAATCAAGACTACACCGCTGACCTCGCCTTATTAGACGATGTCTTCACCGAAGTAGAACCAGCTGAGAAAAAAGAGCTGGATGACGTGCCGGCAGGCCATTATCAGGCTTTTGTTGACCGCGCCTATCTCGATCGCGCAAAAACCAGCCGTCGCTTAATGCTGAAATGGGAACTGGTAATTGCCGTCGGCGATTATAAAGGCCGGCGCTTATTCCGCAACAATATGGTGGAAACGCCGGACAATATGCGCTGGTTGAAAACCGACCTGCAGACCGCCGGGGTCACTATGCAAAAACTATCCGATCTGCCGCTGAGTTTAGAATCGCTCATTGGTGTGATGCTTGATGTCACCGTCTCGGTAAAAGGCAAGGGAGATCAGGCGTCTACCAATGTTTATCTCAATAAGCGGGTAGATCGCAGCGAGGGAACTGGTGAGGTGGCAAATATGCCAACGCCATCAGCTGCACCGTCTGCAAGAACAGGAGGGAGCCGTGATTTGTCACGCTTCTAAACCAGTGATAGTAGTCGATACCCGGGAAAAGCACCCATATACCTTTGGCGCCAGTGGCCTGGGGAGTGTCGTCCATGCGGCACTCCCGGCGGGTGACTATAGCCTGCAAGGTTATGAAACGCAGATCGCAATCGAGCGGAAATCTATCGACGACTATGTGCAAACGATCATTCATGCTCAGGATCGCTTTAATCGAGAATTAACCATGCTGCGCGCTTATCCACGCGCATGGATTATCGTTGAAGCGACGCTGGACGATATCTTGCAGGGTCGGTATGCATCACGAACACACCCGAATTCTGTACTGGCGCTAACGGCATCTATCATGACACACTATGGAATTCCAGTGTTATTCGCTTCGGATCGTCCCAATGCCATTGCTCTGGTGGAATCACTGCTGCTGCAATGGCATGCTGGGCAACAAAATGGGAGGTAACATGCCAACACAAATGGCACCCGCAACAGAAGAAATAATTCTGCGAGGAAATGTTGGACATTTATTTTATCAATCGCCAGAGTTTACCGCTGGAGTGTTAAAGCATGCCAGCGAAGGCCAGGTTCGCTTCAACGGTAAATTCATAGTAGCTGAAGGCGATGATATCTCGCTGGTCGGTCACTGGGCCAACCACCCGCAGTATGGGCGGCAATTTGTGGCCAGCGGGCTGAAACAGGAACTACCGATTGATGCCGTTGGGTTGGCGCGTTACCTGGCAAGTGAACCGGCTTTCTTTCAAATCGGTGAAGTCAAAGCTCGCAAAATAGCCAATGCGTTTGGCGACACCTTCGATTACGTCATTCGCGAAGAACCCGAGAAAGTCGCTCAGGCTGCCAATCTTTCCAAAGAGACATTGGCAACCCTGCGTACAGAATGGTTAAAGCGCGCGGAAGTTAATGCGCTGAGCAGCTGGCTGGGGAGCTTTGGTTTGACACATCGCCAGATCACCCGGATGGTGGAACATCTGGGGCACAATGCAAAAGCGCTGCTCATGGATAATCCGTATGAATTATGCCGCATCCTGCCCGGTTTTGGTTTCAGTCGCGTTGATGATATTGCGCAGAAACTCGGTATTGAAAAAGAGCATCCCGAGCGTATTGCAGCAGCTTTCCGGCATCTGCTCGTGAAAGCGGAACAGGACGGTCATTGCTGGCAGGAAGAACACATAATAGAGCAAGAAGCATTTAAAATGCTGTGTCTGGATTCACTGCATGCCCATCGACTTATTACAGGATTGCTGGATCGGGAAGTAGAGGCAGGACGGATTTTTCGTTATGACGGCGGTGGCCGCTTGGTGATCGCGTTGCCATCACTTGCGCAGCGGGAGTTGGATATCATGCGCACGATAACAACACATGGTGCACAGGTGCACGAAATGTCTGATAACTGGCTTGAATTGCTCGATGAAGAAGCGGCTGAATTGAACCCCAGTCAACGGCAGGCGGCATTGATGGTTTACCAGCATCAGCTTTCGTTAATTGCTGGTGCTGCCGGATCTGGCAAATCATATACCATCGCGGCTATCTATCGGACGTTCTGTCGGTTGTTTAGCGAAGATGTAGTGGCGCTTGCGGCCCCAACGGGCAAGGCTGCCAAACGGCTGGAAAATTTGTGCAAGGTGGAAGCAAAAACAATCCATCGCTTGCTGGAGTACAACACTACTAATTGGGGACGCGGACAAAGTAACCCAATAACAGAACAAATCGTAATCGTAGATGAAATTAGTATGGCTGATGTTCATTTGATGTGGCATTTACTTGATGCCATTGATTTCACCACCACGCGCCTGATCCTGGTTGGCGACCACAATCAATTATCGCCGGTCGGTCCCGGGAACGTGCTTCGCGATCTGCTCGCGCGGCGAATGCTTCCAACCACGGTATTAGACCAGGTAGTGCGCCAGGCCGGCACTTTAAAAGAAAACTGCACCGCTATCTTGCAAGGCAGCGTGCGGG
>CAZNLA010000680.1:0-2496 GCA_964573385.1 uncultured bacterium | reverse complement strand
AAGTGACCTAAAGCGAAAGTTCTGTTATAAATGTTTGTAAAATAATAAATTTCTATTGACATTGTATACCCAACGGTATAATATTTGTATACGATTTCAGTCGGTTATATAACCCTGTTAATCAGCAATTTTTGTGTGGAATAACCATACAAGGAGATTAAAAATGCGAAAAGTAATTCCTATTCTTGTTATCATGACCTACATGCTGACCATGGCATTTGCGCAATTAGGTAGTACCCCGTGGCCAATGCAGGGACACGATTTGCAGCACACCGGACGCAGTGCGCACAATGGCCCGATAGTTATTTCAAAAAAATGGGAATTCAATATCGGAATAGCCGATCAGGCATCCCCGGTTATTGCCGCCGATGGTACCATCATTGTTGGTTCCATGGATAAAAATCTTTACGCTGTAAACCCTGATGGTACAAAAAAATGGGTATTCACAGCAGGCGACTTTATTCAGACTACTCCTGCTATTGCCAATGACGGCACAATTTATATGACCTCACGCGATGATAAACTTTACGCATTGAATACAGATGGCACAAAAAAATGGGAATTCAAATCAGGTGATACCATTTATTCATCCCCGGCAATAGCCACTGATGGTACTGTCTATTTTGGGTCATGGGATATGAATCTTTACGCTATCAATCCTGATGGCACCCAAAAATGGAAATTTGCCGCTAAAAATGCTATTGATACGTCCCCGGCAATTGCCACCGATGGCACCATCTACGCCGGGTCACAAGACGGCAATCTGTATGCAATTAACCCGGACGGCACAAAAAAATGGGAATTCGCAACTGGACAGGCAATCTACAGTTCACCAGCAATAAGTTCGGATGGTACTATTTATATCGGTTCTACAAATGGAAAATTCTTTGCTCTTAATCCGGATGGCACACAGAAATGGGTGGTAACCGCAGGTAACAGAATTATATCATCGCCGGCAATAGCCACAGATGGTACCGTTTTTATTGGCTCCTGCGATTATAAATTATATGGCTTTTATCCGGATGGAAAACCAAGATGGACATTCACCGCCGGTAATCAAATTATTGCTTATTCAACCACGATAGATGCTTCCGGGTCAGTTTTTATCGGCTCAGAAGATGGTAAATTATACTGCATAGCATCAGATGGAAGCAAAAAGTGGGAATATAATGGTGCTGGTTTTGGTAGTAACGTCCGCTCCGCCGCTTCAATAAGTCCGGATGGGACATTATACATTACCTCCGGCAAAAATCTTTATGCTCTGGTAAATGGTGGCGCGCCGACAGCAACAGTAAATGTAACCAGTCCAATTGGCGGAGAACAGTGGCAGGCCGGGACAACACACCCCATCACCTGGACATCTGCCGGACGGCTTGGCAATCTGAAAATTACATTACTTAAAGGTGGTGTTTTAAACGACACTATAACTACAAATACAACAAATGACGGCCTGTTCAATTGGGCACTTTTACCGACATTAGCCGCCGGGATAGACTATAGAGTAAGAATCAGTGACATGGCAGATGCCAGTATTTACGGAGAAAGTGCCGACGATTTTTCGATAATCGCAGGTGGTACTACTACATCTTCGATTACTGTTACTGCGCCAAACGGTGGCGAACAGTGGCAGCAAAATACACCACACCCAATAACATGGACATCCACCGGGAATATCAGCAATGTTAAAATAGAATTATTTAAAGGTGGTGTATTCGATAGTACCATTAACTTCAGCGCGCAAAATAACGGTGGGTATGTATGGACAATTCCTCAGCTACAAACGGTAGGTATTGATTATCTGGTTAAAATTACTGATGTCACAAACCCAACTGTAACCGGCCAAAGTGTCGCGGAATTTGCCGTTACAGCCGGTGGTGCAAAACCAACTATCACCCTTACCAGTCCAAATGGTGGTGAAAAGTGGATACAGGGTAATACATATAATATAACCTGGACATCATCCACAAACCTGGGCAATCTGGAAGTTGACCTGTATAAAGGTGGGGTATTTTCTTATATTATTCATCGTCCACAGGCAGATACCGGTACCTGGAATTGGTATATCCCCGCAGATATTACACCAGCAGGGACAGACTACCGGGTAAAGATTTTTTCTCTTTTTGACCCCACCGTAAGTACAACAAGTGCTGCCGATTTTGAAGTTGTCGGCGGTGGAACAACCAAGCCTACAATCACCGTTACCAGTCCCAATGGAGGCGAACAGTGGTTACAGGGTAGCGTGCATAACATAACATGGACATCCACCGGCAACCCTGGAAATGTTAAAATTGAACTATTCAAAGCAGGTGCTTTAAACAGTTCTATAACTGCTGATGTCGCAAATAATGGGTCATATAGCTGGACTGTGCCGGCAACACAAATTGCAGGAACAGATTATCGGGTAAAAATAACCGATGTTACAGATGCAACGGTAACCGGTCAGAGTGCGGCAGATTTTGAAGTTATCACTGGTGGAACAACCAAACCAACTATAAC
>CAZNLA010000679.1:0-2509 GCA_964573385.1 uncultured bacterium | reverse complement strand
CAGGGCGTAAATCATGGAAATACCAGTAGAAATCGTCCGCCGCAGTATCATTCAACTGTACAGCACGCAATAACGGCATGTCTCGCCAGGTTTGAAGATGTTGTGTGTGATGACCGCATAAATGTATGGTGCCACCATGGGGATAAACTGATAAAATTCTGGAATCACAGGGGGCAATAATATTTTTGTATGTTTCAGTTCCTAATAACTGTGTGCTGCAACCGCATGTATGTCCAAATCCATCCGGGGCATAACGGGTAGATGAACAATAAAAACGTATCCGGTTAGCCGGAAAGTTGGAAATTAATGATTTGTGTAAATCATATATGGCATCGGTAATAATATCCAATCCCTGTAATACCGCACTGTTGGGGTCAAGAAAATCCATCAACGCATCCTCGCCAAACAGGTTTATTGCCACATTTAATGGCGATGAAAATATTGGTCCGGTTATAGCAATCTCTTCCGGTATCTCTTGTAATATTTTTTCAATCGCCTGCATGGTCCATTGTATCAGTGATGAAGTTTTAACATTTACAGGTTTTAAATCTGCCTGGCCACCGGGCAACAATTCATTCCATATTTGCCCGTCCTGCCGGTAAACCTTTGCGCCAAATAGTGCGTCGACAAAATGCACACCTAAAGGTGCAAATTCAATTATTAATGGATGAAACGAAACCGGGTCAGTGCCTTTCAGTAATAGTTCATTAATAATTGCCGGCATATCATTAATACACCAATTATCCAACACATCGTTTATGTTATCACCATAATACCCCGCGTAGTTGCCAGCAATAGAAAAGCATTGTGGTAACTTATCACCGGCATATAACCGTGATAAATTATAAATATGCATGTTTTGGTTAGATTGTAATGTGTAATTAATTGTCATTTTTATTCCTGTCGAGATGATTTTAATACTTCTCATTCTTATCTGTAAATAAAATGAAATAATTGACACCAATGTGGCAGCAATGTATCATTTTGCCATAATAATCATGTATGATAAATACTGATAGCGATGAGGAGTTTTTTATGCAAATTCGTATCCTTGTTTTCTTGTTTTTGGCATCTTTATGTTTGTCGGCAATATCCGCGGAACGTCGTTCTGTCCGGATGTTGTCTGTGCCCAACGGGTCGATAATTATTGACGGTCGTGATGATGAATGGGTTAGCCTGGGTAAAACCTTCAGCAATGCACGTCTTGCGCCGGATTTATCCCGGTCGTTGCAATTTTTTAATCCGGAACAGGGAGATTATTCCGGACCGGATGATATGTCGTTTGACGCATATTTGGCATCAGATAAAGATAATTTTTATGTTTTAGCGCATGTGCGCGACCAGTTGTTATATAACGACGCGGACGCTAATTTTTGGGAAGGTGATGATCTGGAATTATTTATAGATGCTAATCCACCTGCGACGCGTTACGCTAAAACACGTAATGAAAATTGTTTTCAGTTCATGTTTTTACCGCGGCATATGTCACTAAAACGTGCTACCGACGCGAAGTCAATGTGGACGGATAAGCCGGTACCGGGTTTGCAAATGGCCAGTCGTCTTCGTCCGTGGGGTTATGATATGGAAATTAAAATCCCAAAAGCGTCGATACCTTATTGGAAATTACACCCGGAACAAAACAGCATAGGTTTTGATATGTCGGTAAGCGATTCGGATACGCCGGGTATTGACAGTCATCACGGCCCAATGAAATATATCGGGTACCTGTTATACCCGGGAAATCATTTTACCACTTCAGAGTTTTTGACAGAAGTAACAATAGCAACAGAAATATCTGTACCTAAAAAATATAATTCGCCGCGTCCTGTCAGTGCAAAGCAAGTTTTAAAAGCTATCGCGGAAGCTAAAAAATGGAATGCTGAAGAAGTTGCAGATATGGTGTTGGACAGCATTGATGATTTAGCCGCGGAACAGATATCTGCCCAGGCATTACACAGCCAATACCGGGAAATACGTAAAGCCGGATTACAGGTATTAGCAAAACGACCGGAAATAACCGCGCCGGTTAATGATATAGTTGCCGGGTTGCGCACACCGGTTGCGGATGGGTATATTTTTGACCCGGATCTTATTAATTACGCATTGTCAGCATTGGCAGAAAGGGGAAAATTACCAGTAGGTGAAGATTTTAATACGCGCTTCGGTGATAGTTTTTCTACAATAGTCCGTCTTACATATGTATATAACCTTGGTATTAATGGCGACCATGCCGCAATACCATTTTTGGTAAAACAGACAACTGATAAAAATATGCGGATACGCATAAAAGCGGCATTGGCATTAGGCACATTAGGAGATATAGCAGGTTTACCGGCATTAAACGATATGGCAACAAAAGACCATAGATACGCACAGGATGCGGCAAAAGTAGCCATTGCGTTAATAAAGAATGAAAAGAAATAATAACGGGAAATAGCTTCCGGCTGGTTTCAATATATAATAGCCACGGAGTGGCGACATAATGATTAACCCCAGGCGTCAGCCTGGG
>CAZNLA010000678.1:0-2511 GCA_964573385.1 uncultured bacterium | reverse complement strand
CAAACTTTTGCTGGTCACCACCGATGAAGTTAAAACTGGCACAATATGCACGGGCATTAATGCTGCGGTTACCAAATGTAAGGGTTTCATACCCGCCGCATATCTCTTCATAAACACTATTCTCGCCATTCAGGGTGTCGCGACTCTGGTCAACATACGCCATTTCAACGGTCTTGCCAATGGTTACCGTACCACTGTCCGGTGCTTCCTGACCGGTTATCAACCGTAACATTGTGGTTTTACCGGCACCATTCGGGCCGATAACGCCGACAATGCTTCCCGGTGGTATATCCAGACTAAGATTATCTATCAGTAATTTATCATCATACGCCTTGGTAACCTTGTCAAAATTAATAGCGATATCACCCAGTCTTGGACCAGGCGCAATAAGGATCTCTTGCTCTTCACGTCTTTCTTCTGCCTGTTGATTTAACAGGTTTTCGTAAGCGGTGTATCTCGCTTTACCCTTGCTCTGGCGCGCCTTTGGCGACATGCGTATCCATTCCAACTCGCGTTCTAATGTGCGGGCACGTTTCGTTTCGCCACTCTTTTCCAGGCGCAGGCGTTCCTGTTTCTGTTCCAGCCATGACGAATAATTGCCTTTCCAGGGGATACCATATCCACGGTCTAATTCCAGTATCCAACCGGCGACATTATCCAGGAAATAACGGTCATGGGTAACGGCGATAACTGTGCCTTTATATTCACGCAGGTGGCGTTCAAGCCATGCTACGGATTCCGCGTCAAGGTGGTTCGTCGGTTCGTCCAATAATAAGATATCAGGTTCGGTCAACAGCAACCGGCATAAAGCAACCCGTCGTTTTTCACCACCGGATAATACATTCACCGATGCGTCACCCGGAGGACAACGCAAAGCATCCATCGCTATCTCAAGCCTTGTCTCCAGATTCCAGGCATCCAGATGTTCAATTTTATCCTGTAATTTCCCCTGTTCCGCAACCAATGCGTCAAAATCCGCATCGTCATCGCCAAACGCGGCACAAACTTCATCATATCTTTTCAGCAAATCAACAATCGGTTGTACTGCCTCTTCAACTATCTCCCGCACTGTTTTATCCGGATCAAGCTTTGGTTCCTGCTCCAACATACCGACAGTGTAACCTTCTGATGGAAAAACCTCGCCGATATAGTCGGTATCAATACCCGCCATAATCTTCAGCAATGTGGATTTCCCCGCGCCATTTAACCCCAGCACACCAATTTTTGCCCCGTAATAAAATCCCAAAGAAATATCACGCAGCACTTGTTTCCCCGGCGGATAAACGCGCCCAACCCGCACCATTGAATATATAACTTGTTGTTCAGTCATTGCCACTTCCTTTTTTGTAGTATTTATATTTTCTCCACAAACAATCCATTCCCTTTTTTACTGCTACCATGCAACATGCCCAAAGCAGTAGTTTGGTCATCAAATTAATACTTGAGGTAATTACGGTCTTGTGACTACTTATAAAATATAGTAAACATAACTTTTGAACTTAATTATAAGACATTTTTTCGTTAATTATTTTTTATTCAGGACTTTCGCTTTGAAAGAAAAATCTGCTTGAAAATGGTCGCTTCGACAGGCTCAGCGACCGGTCACTGAGCTTGTCGAAGTGACCTTAAGCGAAAGTCCTGTTATTTATTAATTCTATAGCCCACGGCAACGCCGCTGGGAGGTGGTATTATCACAAAGATTACGCTCTGTAAGAGCATAATTCCTGAAAACGAAGGGGAAATGTGCACCTACAGAGCGTTGGCTTTATTTGTAAGCTTACCCAGTTGCGTTACCCTTACCTTTAAACACATTTTTAATTTCAAAAATAATATTCAATATCAGACGACATCAGCATTGGTCGCATAAAACATAGCAGATTGTCGGTAATTATATGCGACCCGCACTGGGGTCGAAAATACCGCGATGAATTATTATCTATAAACATGTGACCACGGTGTCATTTTGTATATAAATATTGTGTAGTCTGATATCGATATATTATCTTTTCTTTGTTTTTTCAACTTTACAACGAAACATTTTGTAATGTATTTTTACGCGTTCTATGTATGCTTTGTCTGGAAGTAGCATTTTTTCAAATAAGTCTAATAGAATCGGTGCTAATGGTGATTGTGGACTTGCTGTATTAAGTGTTGGTCCTATTGTTTCGGCAAGCAAATTTGGGTCATTATCGGTCAACCAGTTAGTATAAAATTCCGGAGTTTCCCAACCGTATGCAATTACTGCAATAATTTTGTTATTTCGGTTAGAGGCTACTGAAAACATCACACGCCTGCAATCACAACCCGGTTCATCACAAAACATCTCACAGAACGAATATGAGTCCGGTGGCAATAGACTGACAATTCCTGGAGGAACTATTACCGTACGTGTTTCTTTCTCTGCGAGTTTCGGGAATAATTTATAAAAAAGCATGTATGACATAATAAACCTTCTTAAAGTAAATAGTAACATGGCTTTAGCTAAAGGTAACTTCGTCTTTCTCAGTGGCT
>CAZNLA010000677.1:0-2516 GCA_964573385.1 uncultured bacterium | reverse complement strand
TGACCAGATAATATATATTGGACCGACTGAAAATATGCCGGTTGAAAAGATTTTGGATATCAGCAAAGGCGAAAGGGTTATTATCCAGGCACAAATGCAGTACTAACAAGACTTTAATTTAAGGTCACTTCGACAAACTCAGTGACCTCAAACTAAAGCCTTATACTAATTTCCATCCAAATACAAATAAAATTATGCTTTAATGTAAAATTTATAAAAAATATTTTATAAAAAAAGTTAAATTATTTACTGGTTATCACTGATAGTACTTAAAATTCTCAATTTAAAGTGATATACTGTATCATAGATTTTATAAGTTAACAATATTTATAAAATCAAATTACATTAAAGTGGGGATTTCAAAATGTTAACAAACAGCAAACGTCGTGGCTTCACACTGATTGAATTACTGGTCGTGATTGCCATTATTGCCATTTTGGCCGCCATCCTGTTCCCGGTATTTGCCAGGGCACGCGAGAAAGCACGCCAAACCACCTGTACCAGTAATCAACGTCAGATTGCCGCGTCAATACAAATGCAAGTCCAGGACCATGAAGAAGTTTTTCCGAATTCTGCCACCATCTGGTCTGATATCAAGGTTGACCCGGGTGTATTAGTATGCCCGACATTAGGTAAAAGCACACCGAATGGCTACGCGTATAACGGTAATTATAGCGGTGTGGCTATCGGTACCCTTGATGACCCTACTGCTGCGGTATTAACAGCAGATTCATCAAAATCCGGCAATGTTATGTATATGCAACCTGATGTTGACCAACGTCATACCAGCAAAGCTATCTTTTCCTGCGCGGATGGACATGTTGAAGTAAATAATAATGTACCAATCTGGTTTTTACCTACCCAGGATTTATTCTCCGGTTTAAAAACAACAGTACAAAGTGGCGGTGTAGTAATGACAGCAACAGATACCACTGTTGCAACATGTATGGCATACGACGCGTTAACCCTGGGTCAGGGTTGGGATGAATTAGGCAGTAGCGCACCAGCAACACCCAACCAGAATGGTGGTTCCCGTGCAGATGGACTTGGCCCTATTCCATATGGCGGACCTAATGCTACCCAAACAACCGCATATGGCGGACAATTTGATTGTGTAAAATATACATCATTTAACGGAAACCCGGCACCATGTATTGTGTGGAGCCAGGCACATGACTGGGGTTATATTAAAGGAACCCGCACATTACCAGGCAATTCAGCAAAGGGATGGTCATTAAGCGGAGATTTAAAAACAACATTCCCGGTTACCGCATCATCAATTGTTGGCACCACAACTGCCGCTATCCCAACTATCAGCACATATAACACTCAATGGAACTCATTTATTATCAATTGCAGTAATGGAAAATTGCTGTTGAAAATGGGTAAATCTGTCTATACCATTAACACTTTCTCATCTAATTCTGTTTCATCACTTGTTTTAGGCGGGCAATGGTACAATGGTGGTAGCGGCGGTACCCAAATACCCAACTACAGTTATCGCGGCATGTGGTTAAGTTTTAATGATGGCAGCAACAACCCTGTAGGGCAATTAAGATTAGATAACGTAACCGGCACTATGTGTGTATTAATCGACAATTTAAAATACGATACTATTCCATAATCTATCATAAAAACTTAAAAGTATCACCCTTTAGTCCCTTTAATTAACGTAAAGGGACTTTTTTTTAAATTTATGAAATTCGCCTATTTATCCGTCGGATTAGTCAGATTATTATAAAACAGGACTTTCGCTTTTGACGAGAAATATGATATCAGAAGGTCGCTTCGACAGGCTCAGCGACCGGTCATTGAGCCTGTCGAAGTGACCTTAAGCGAAAGTCCTATAAAAGTAACACGGTTAAATGACCCATACTATTAAGACCATAAGAAAATGTTAGCTACTGGGGAAACCGTAAATAATTTTATAATCCCGCTAAACCGTTTAAGTATATACAAAATATCTGTATAATCTGACTATCACAACAGATTATACAGATTAAAAGGAAATGATATGCAACTTGATTACGGGAAATATTACGACAAAGTATTGGCTGGTTGGTTGGGTAAATCCATTGGTGGTGTGGTAGGCGCACCATATGAAAACCTGAAATGTTACCACAACCTGACCCTTGATACTTTATGGCCGGCAACAATGGGTGCAAACGATGACCTTGATATTCAGGTGGTTTGGCTGGAAGCACTGCAGGAACGCGGGGTTTATTTAACCAGTCGCGATTTAGCAGAGTTCTGGCAGGATCGTTGCTGGTATTGGTTTTGCGAATACGGTGTATTTTTAAATAATATGCAACGCGGTATTGCCCCGCCGTTATCCGGCATATGGAATAATAACTTCTTTTGGGAGTCCGAGGGATGCCCGATTCGCAGTGAGATTTGGGGGTTTGTGGCGCCGGGAAATCCGCAATTAGCGGCTACAATGGCAAGGTTGGATGGCCAACTGGACCACGGTGGAAATAGCGTTGAAACCGAAGCGTTTTTATCAGCGGCAGCAGCAC